>DATCRO010000223.1:0-5501 GCA_036569025.1 Burkholderiaceae bacterium | reverse complement strand
GGTCTCGACCGCGGCGCCCTCGTCGTCGTTCGTCGTCTCGACGGAGTCGGGCTTGCCCGCGGCCGCGCGCGCGAGCTCGCGGCTCATGCCGAGCACGAAAGGGGCGATTCCGAAGTAGGGAGTTGCGTCGGCCATGAGGTGTCGTGAGGAAGCGATGGAGGGCAGCGTCGGCGCGCGCATCGACGCCCAGGCTGCATTGTCGTCCCGCGCGGGGCGGCGCGGTGGGCGTCAGTATGTCCGACCGCCGCGGTACTGGGCGTGCTGGCGGCGCGCGAGCGTGGCGCCGGCGGCCAGCGCGGCCATCGTCGTGCCGGCGTGGGCGTGGGTGATCGCCAGGCCCAGCGCGTCGGCGGCATCCTTGCCGGGCAGGCCGGGCAGGGCCAGCAGGCGGGCAACCATCTCCTGGATCTGCTCCTTCTTCGCCTGCCCGTGCCCGACCACGCCCTTCTTCATCTGCGTGGCGGTGTACTCCGACACCGGCAGCCCCGACGACACCAGCGCCGCCAGCGCCGCCCCGCGCGCCTGGCCCAGCAGCAGCGTGCTCTGCGGGTTGACGTTGACGAACACGATCTCCATCGCGGCCTGCGCCGGCGCGTAGCGCTGCACGACCTCGCGCACGCCCTCGAAGATCACCTTGATGCGCGTCGGCAGGTCGCCCTTGGCCTCCCTGGCCGTGCTGATCGTGCCGCTGGCCACGTAGCGCAGCGTGGCGCCTTCGGCCTCGATCACGCCGAAGCCGGTGGTCTGCAGGCCGGGGTCGATGCCGAGGATGCGGATCATGACCGGGGTTCAGTTCTTGAGCTGGAAGTACCAGCGCACCGAATGGAAGAACACCGGCGCCGCGAAGCACAGCGGCGCGACGCGGTCGAGCAGGCCCACCGCGCCGGTGACCTGGCCGGTGTTGCCCCAGTAGTTGACGCCGGCGTCGCGCTTGAGCGCCGTCATCACGAATTCGCCGAGCGTGCCGGCAGCGCCGGCGATGAGCGCCATCACCATCGCCTGCGGCAGCTTGAACGGCGTGATCCAGAACAGCAGGCCGCCGACGAAGGCGGCGCCCAGGCAAGCGAGCGCCCAGGACTGCCAGCCGAACGTGCGGTCGATCTGGCGCGCCACGGGACGCCGGCGCAGGCGCGTGCTGGCGAAGGTCTCCAGCATCTGCGCGGTCAGCGTCACGATGACCAGGAAGAACACGAGGAACGGCCCGCGGTCGTGCATCTGCGGGAAGTCCAGCAGCAGCAGCGCCGGCGCGTGCGACAGGCCGAACACGCACACCATCACGCCCCACTGGATCTTCGCGTTGCGCTCCAGGAAGCGCAGCGGGTCGCCGCCGAGCGCGCTGAGCACCGGGATCGCGAGGAACACGTAGACCGGGATGAACACGGTGAACAGGTCGAAGCTGCGGCTGCCCGCCAGCACGTACTGGACCGGCAGCACCACGAAGAACGCGAGCATGAGGCTGCGATGGTCGGCACGCCGCGTCTGCATCAGCGTGACGAACTCGCGCAGCGCGAGGAACGAGAACACCGCGAACAGGATCGTCGCGCCGGCCGCGCCCGAGACCCACGCGAGCCAGAACACGACCGCGCCGATCCACAGGGCGCGCAGGTCGGCGGCGAACTTCGTCAGTCCGTGGTCGTCCTGCGGGGACTTCTCGCGCATCGCGAGGAACACTGCGCCGGCCGACACGAGCAGCAGCCCGCCGAACACGATCAGGAACAGCAGCCCGATCTGCTGCGTGGCGGTGAGCGATTGCAGCAGCTTCATGCCGCGCCCCCCGGCTTGAGCGCGATGACCGCGTCGCGCGCCCGCGCGAGGAAGTCGGCCTTGGGTTCATCGGGGCCGAGGTTGCACGGCGCGCCGAAAGTGACGGTGCACAGGATGGGCACCGGCACGACCTCGCCCTTGGGCATGACGCGCTGCACGTTGTCGATCCAGCACGGGATCAGCTGCACGTGCGGGAATTGCCTGGCGAGCCGGAAGATGCCGCTCTTGAAGTCCTGCGGCATGCCTTTGTTGCTGCGCGTGCCCTCCGGGAAGATGACGAGCGAGTCGCCCTGCTCGAGCGCGGCCACGAGCGGCTCCAGCGGGTCGGGTCCGCCCTCCTTGCGCTCGCGGTCGACGTAGACCGCGCGGAACACCTCGCGCGTGAGCCAGTGCTTGAGCGGTGTCTTCGTCCAGTAGTCGGCGGCGGCGATGGGGCGCGTCTGCACGCGCAGGTCGGCGGGCAGCGTGGCCCAGATCAGCACCCAGTCGAGATGGCTCTGGTGGTTGGCGAAGTAGATGCGCTGTTCCGCCTTCGGCGGGACGCCCTTCCAGTGGCCTTGCGCGCCGGTGATCAGTCTCGCGACCGCCGCCAGCACGAAGCCCAATGCGTCGGCTTTGTTCATGGCCGGGAGTGTAGTGGGCCCGCGCGGGCCGAATCCGTCGTCACAATGCAGGCATGACTTCCGTCACGCGCCGCATCCTGCCCTGGCTGGCCTACGCGGCCTTCTGGGCAGGCATCGGCCTGTTCTTCGCGCTGGCCGAATGGCAGCACTACGTGCGCTCCGGCGGGCGGCATCCGTGGGAGCCGTTCCTGTGGGAGATGTCGGGCGCGTTGACGACGGCCCTGCTGGCGGTGGCCGTCTACCGCTGGAACGACTGGCTGCTGGCGCCCGGGCGCGGCCGCGCGATCGCCGCTGCGGGCTACCTCGGCGGCTTCGTGCCCTACACGCTGGCGCACTCTGCGCTGATGTTCGGATCGCGCTACGCCGTCTATTTCATCGCCGGCCTGCAGTACGAGCCCGGGAGCCTGAGATCGGTCCTCGGCTACGAGAGCGCCAAGGACGCCGTGTCGTACGCGCTGGTGCTGGGCCTGTCGCTGGGCTGGCGCGCCTTCGTGCGCGAGCAGCGCCAGGCCGCGGAGGTCGAGCGGCTGAACGCGCACCTGGCCGAGGCGCGGCTCGCGCGGCTGCAGGAGCAGGTGCAGCCGCACTTCCTGTTCAACACGTTCAACCTGATCTCGTCGGTGATGCACGAGGACGTCGAGCGCGCCGACCGCATCCTGTCCGAGCTGGCCGACCTGCTGCGCCAGTCGATGAGCGCCGCCGCCGTCACGGAGCATCCGCTGGCCCAGGAGCTGCGCTGGGTCGAGCCCTTCCTGTCCATCATGCGCCAGCGCTTCGGCGAGCGGCTGCGCACGCGCATCGAGGTCGGCGACGCCGCCGCGCGCTGCATCGTGCCCGCGCTGCTGCTGATGGCGCCGGTGGAGAACGCCGTCAAGCACGGCGTGGCGCGCAGCGCCGCGGGCGTCGAGGTGCAGGTCGTCGCCGACGTCGTCGACGGCCGCCTGCGCATCGACATCGTCGACACCGGCGACGCCCCGCTGGCCGACCATGCCGGCGGCACCGGCCTCGCGAACCTGCGCGCGCGCCTGGCCACGCTGCACGGCGACGCAGCCGGCGTGACGCTCGCGCGCGAGGGCGACCGCACGCGCGTGCGCGTCACGCTGCCCGCCGCGCGCCCGGGGGCCGCCGCGTGAACCTGCTGCTGGTCGACGACGAGGCGCCGGCGCTGGCCAAGCTGCGCCGCTTCCTGGCCGACGATCCCGGCGTGCGGATCGCCGGCGAGGCCTGCGACGGCGATGCCGCGCTGGCCTTCGTCGCGGCCGATCCCGACGCGGTCGACGCCGTCCTGCTGGACATCCAGATGCCCGGCCGCAGCGGACTGGCGGTGGCCGCCGCGCTGCCGCCCCACGTGCTGGTGGCGTTCGCCACGGCCTACGACGCGCACGCCGTGCAGGCGTTCGAGCTCAACGCGGTGGACTACCTGCTCAAGCCGTTCACGCGCGAGCGCCTGGCCGCGTGCGTCGGGCGACTGCGCGATCGCCTCGCGCCGCCCGAGCGCGCGCAGCAGCGCCAGCGCCTGGCCACCGCGCTGCACGCGCTGCAGCCGGTGGCCGGGCACTGGCTGGTCGCCGACCGCGGCGAACTGCGCCGCGTGCCGCTGGCCGAGATCGAGTGCGTGGCCGCGGCCGACAACTACATCGAGCTGCATTCGGCCACTTCCACCTGGCTCGATCGCACGACGCTCGCGGCCTTCCTCGCGCAGCCGGCCGCGGCACGCTTCGTGCGCGTGCACCGCTCGTGCGCCGTGCAGCCGGCCTGCGTCGCGGCGCTCGAGCCGCTGGGCAGCGGCGATGCGCAGCTGCGGCTGGTGTCGGGGCGGGTGATCCGGCTGTCGCGGCGCTATCGGGACGAGTGGATGCGGGCGCTGGGGCGCTGACCGGGCGTCCTCGCCGGGGTGGATCCTGCGACCGCGCTCCGCTCCGCGCAGGATGACAGGCAATGGGAAGCCGTCGCCAGGCGCGCAAGACAAGGGAAAGGCAGCCGTCATCCTGCGCGCAGTCGCAGGATCCACCCCTGCCAGTCAAGCCCCGGCTCCGCCAGCGTCGCCACTCGCCCCAGGGCAAATGCGACTCGCCCCAAATCGCTCGCGCGAGCGGCGGCGCATCGCGACGATGCGGTCTCCATCACTCCGAAGCCGCGCGCCATGGCCTCCACCGACCGCCGCATCGACCTCGACTGGGTCCGCATCCTGGCCTTCGGCCTGCTGATCTTCTTCCACGTGGGCATGTACTACGTGACCTGGGGCTGGCATGTGAAGTCGCCGTTCGCGTCCCACGCGATCGAGCCGCTGATGGTGCTCAGCTCGCCGTGGCGGCTGAGCCTGCTGTTCTTCGTCTCGGGCTGCGCGACCGCCTTCCTGCATTCGAAGTCGGCCGCCGGCTTCGTGCGCTCGCGCACCCAGCGGCTGCTGATCCCGCTGGCCCTGGGACTGTGGGTCATCGTGCCGCCGCAGTCCTGGGCCGAGGTGACCGAGGCCGTCGGCTACCACGGCGGCTACCTGCACTTCATGGCGCTGTACGCCCAGGGGTATGACGGCTTCTGCCGCGACGGCTGCCTGCGCATCCCGACCTGGAACCACCTGTGGTTCGTCGCCTACCTGTGGTGCTACACGATGGTGGCGGCGCTCGCGTGGCTCGTCGTGCCGCAGGCGGCCATCGATCGCTGCAGCGCCGCGCTCGCGCGCCTGCTGCGCGGCCCGGGCCTGATCGCGTTGCCGGTGGCCTGGCTCGGCGCGGTCCGCCTGCTGCTGGTCACGCGCTTTCCCGACACCCACGCGCTCGTCGACGACTGGTACCTGCATGCCGAGTACTTCAGCGTGTTCGCGCTCGGCGTGCTGCTCGCGCGCGAGGCCGGCGTCTGGGAGGAGATCCGCCGCCAGCGCTGGATCGCGCTAGCGCTCGCGTTCGCGGGCTATGCGGCGGTGCAAGGCGGCTACGCGCACTGGGAGCTGATGCAGTCGGTGGACGGCTTGCGCCGGCTGCATCGCGTCGCCTACGCGATGGACCAGTGGTGCGCGATCGTCGCCGCGCTCGGCTTCGCCCGCCAGTGGAACCCGGCTGACTCGCGCGCGCGGCGCTACCTGACCGAGGCGATCTTCCCGTTCTACATCGTGCA
>DATCRO010000222.1:0-2258 GCA_036569025.1 Burkholderiaceae bacterium | reverse complement strand
CTGCGCGAGCTCGCCGCCGATGTAGAACAGGCTCATCAGCAGCGACGAGAACAGGATGCCCACCGGGTGCAGGCGGCCGACGAAGGCCGAGAAGCCGCTGCCGAACAGGCTCAGCGCCAGGCCCGTGGCGTACTGGTTGGTGTTGAGCCAGATCACCAGCACGCCGAACGCCGCGGCCATCGCCGCGCCCGCGAGCGCACCGGCGCCGAACGCGAGCCAGTCGTTGCCCGTCTGCACCGCGGTGGCGAAGCCGGCGATGGCGGCCACGAGCATCATGCCCTCGGCGCCGAGGTTGACGACGCCCGCGCGCTCGTTGATCAGCAAGCCCAGGCCGGCGATGGCCAGGATGGTGCCGGCGTTGAGCGTGGCGGCCAGCAGGAGTGCGTAGGTGTCCATCAGGCTGCCGGCCCCTTGGCGGCGGGCGTGGGATGCGCGGGATGCGCGGGACGCCAGCGCACGCGGTAGTGGATCAGCGTGTCGCTGGCCAGCAGCGAGAACAGCAGCAGGCCCTGGAACACGCCGGTGAGCGACTTGGGCAGGCCCAGGCGCGACTGCGCGAGCTCGCCGCCGATGTAGAACAGGCTCATCAGCAGCGACGAGAACAGGATGCCCACCGGGTGCAGGCGGCCGACGAAGGCGACGATGATGGCCGCGAAGCCGTAGCCCGCGGGCACGTAGGGCGTGAGCTGCCCGACCGGACCCGCCACCTCCAGCGCGCCGGCCAGGCCCGACATGCCGCCCGAGACCAGCAGCGCCGTCCACAGCGCGCGCCGCGACGAGAACCCGGCGTAGCGCGCCGCCGCCGCGGCCAGGCCGCCGACCTGCATCCGGAAGCCGCCGAACGCGCGGAACAGGTACAGCCAGAACGCGCCCACGGCCAGCAGCGCCGCGACGAAGCCGATGTTCACGCGCAGGCCCGTGAACAGGCGCGGGATCTTCGTCGCGTCCAGGAAGGTGATGGTCTGCGGGAAGTTGTAGCCCTCCGGATCTTTCCAGGTGCCGTAGACCAGGTAGTTGAGGAACTGCACCGCCACGTAGACCAGCATCAGGCTCACGAGGATCTCGCTCGCGTTGGCCCGGTCGCGCAGGAACGCCACGATCGCCGCCCATGCCATGCCGCCCGCGACACCCGCCAGCAGGATGGGCACGACGATCCAGTGGCCCGTGTCGGGCGTCGCCTGCAACGCCACCCACGTGGCCGCGATCGCGCCCAGCACGAACTGGCCCTCGGCGCCGATGTTCCACACGTTGGCGCGGTAGCAGACGGCCAGGCCCAGGCCGATCAGCATCAGCGGCGTGGCCTTCACGCACAGCTCGGAGACCGCGTACGCGCCGCGGAACGGCTCGACGAAGAACATCGCCAGGCCGCGCGCCGGATCCTTGCCCAGCAGCGCGAACAGCGCGATGCCGATGACCACCGTGGCCGCGAGCGCCAGCAGCGGCGACAGCAGCGACATCGCCCGGCTGGGCGCCGCGCGGGCTTCAAGCCGCAGCATGCGCCGCCTCCCCGCGCGCGTTCGCGGCCTCGTCGTTCCACAGCCCGCTCATCCAGCGGCCGACCTGCTCGCGCGTGGCCTGCGGCGCGGGCACCGACGGCGAGACGCGGCCGCGCGCGATGACGACCAGTCGGTCGGAGATCTCGAACAACTCGTCCAGGTCCTCGCTGACCACCAGCACCGCGCAGCCGGCGTCGCGCAGCGCGATCAGCGCGCCGCGGATCTGCGCCGCGGCGCCGACGTCCACCCCCCAGGTGGGCTGCGACACGATCAGCAGCTTCGGGCCGGCGTCGATCTCGCGGCCGACGATGAACTTCTGCAGGTTGCCGCCCGACAGGCTGCGCGCCGGCGCCTGCGGCCCCGCCGCCTTGACGTTGTAGCGCTCGATCAGCCGCCGCGCGAGCGCCGTCGCCTGGCCGACGCGGATCCAGCCCGAGGCCGCCACCGCCTCGGTGCGCGTCAGCAGCGTGTTCTGCGCGAGCGACAGCGACGGCACCGCGCCGCGGCCCAGCCGCTCCTCGGGCACGAAGTGCAGGCCCTGCGCGCGGCGCCGGCGCGGCGAGTGGCCGCCGATGGGCTGGCCGAACAGATGGATCGCGTCGGGCGGCGCGCGGCCGTCCTCGCCGGACAGCGCCGCCATCAGCTCCTGCTGGCCGTTGCCCGAGACGCCCGCGATGCCCAGGATCTCGCCGCGGCGCACCTCGAAGGTGACGTCCGCGAGGTCCGCGCCGAACGCGCCGGTGCGCGCCAGCGTGAGCCCGC
>DATCRO010000221.1:0-3969 GCA_036569025.1 Burkholderiaceae bacterium | reverse complement strand
GCGCGACCCTGTGGCGCACCGATCCCCGCGCATTTGCGCGGCATCCGGGCCGGTCGACGGGCGCCGCGCGCCGCGCGGCCGGAACCATCTCTTGCGCAACGGCGAAGGCTGGGCGCAGCGCCCCGGCGCCGCCTGGCCCTTGCGGCGACTCGCGCAGGCCCGGTTTCCTATAATTCGGACACCCGTTCCCGGTGCGCGCCGCGTGCCGTCGAGCGACCTCTTTCCAGCCCAGGACAGCCCCTTGAAATTCCAGCCCGACACGCTCGCCGGAGTGAACAACATCACCCACTACGACGGCGACTCCCTGCGCGTCAATGGCGAACTGCGCACGAAGAGCGTGCTGGTGCCGTGGGTGGGCGCATCCCTCGACTGGGATGCCACGCGCGTCGAGGAGCTGACGCTGGCGCACTTCGACGCGATCCTGGCGCTCGAGCCGGAGGTGGTGATCTTCGGCAGCGGCGCGAAGCTGCGCTTCGTCTCGCCCGCCCTCTACCGCAACCTGATCGCGCGCCGCATCGGCGTCGAGACGATGGACAGCGGCGCCGCCAGCCGCACCTACACGGTGCTGGCCAACGAGGGCCGGCGCGCCGTCGCGGCGATCCTGCTGGCGCCCGCGGCCTGAGCGGCCGTCCGGCGCGCCGTCGAGCGCGCATCCCGCGCGCTCATGCGACCTGCGCCTGTCGAGCCGGGCAAACCCATGGAGGTCCGGCCCGGGGACATGGGCAGTTCACTCTATAATCGATGGTTGTGCCTGACCTGGACCGATGTCATCTCGGGACGAGTCGCGAGGGCCACCACCACGCCAAGCACCCAGATCGACCAGCGGATCGACCGAGACACTACATGACGCCTGCACTGAACAAAGCGCTCCCTGACTTTGAAGCACTCGCCACCAATGGCGTCAAGTTCACCCCGCATGCCTTCCAGGGCCGCGCCGTGGTGCTGTATTTCTACCCCAAGGACCACACGCCGGGTTGTACCACCGAGGCCATGCAGTTCCGCGACATGCACGGGGAATTCGTCAAGGCCGGCGCGGTCGTTTTTGGCGTTTCGCGCGACAACATGGCGTCGCACGAGAAGTTCAAGCAGGGCCTCGAGCTGCCCTTCGAGCTGATCGCCGACACCGAAGAGAAGCTGTGCCACATGTTCGGCGTGGTCAAGAACAAGATCATGTACGGCAAGAAGGTCAAGGGCATCGAGCGCTCGACCTTCCTGATCGACGGCAATGGCGTGCTGGTGGCCGAATGGCGCGGCATCAAGGTCGCCGGCCACGTCGAGGAAGTGCTCAAGGCCGTCAAGGACATGAAGATCAAGGCCTGAGCGCCCTGCTCCACCGCCGCAGAAGCCGCCTCCGGGCGGCTTTCTTCATGGGGTCGGCCATCCGCCCCGCAAATCATGCCATGCGGTGGCACATATCGGCCCGGATCATGAGGTCATCCTTCACCTCCACGATCCGCCCCATGAACACCGCCTCCGCAAGCTCCCTGTGGCTCTACTTCGTCCTCGTCGCCGGCATCATCGTGCTGCCCGGCATGGACATGGCCTTCGTGATGGCCAGCGCATTGGCCGGCGGGCGGCGCGCCGGGCTGGCGGCCGTCGGCGGCCTCGTCGCAGGCGGCTGGCTGCACCTCGTCATGGGGGCGATCGGCATCGGGCTGCTGCTGCAGGCCGCGCCGGGGGTGTTCGAGGCGCTGCTGGTCGCGGGCGCGGTCTACATCGGCTGGATCGGCCTGTCGCTGCTGCGCGGCGCCACCGCGCTCGGCGAGGCCGCGACCGCGCCGCGCCCGGCGCTGGCCACCTTCGGCCGGGCGCTGGCCACGTGCCTGCTCAACCCGAAGGCCTACGTGTTCACGCTGGCCGTCTTCCCGCAGTTCCTGCACACCGGCGCGCGATCGCTCCCGGCCCAGGCGCTGTCGATGGCGGCCATCACGTCGTTCACGCAGGTGGCCGTCTATGGCGCCATCGCGCTCGCGGCCGCGGGCACCCGCGCCTGGCTCGCGCGCAATCCGGGTTCACAGCGCCGCCTCGGCCACGCGGTCGGGCTGCTGCTGATCGCCACGGCGGCCTGGACCGCGGCGCACGGCCTGGCTGCGGGCCGCTGAACCGCCGGCCGATCACCCGGGCGTCGGCGCACCGGCCTGTATCCTTCGGCCATCGCCATTGCGCCGTTTCCGTGCCATGACCTCTTCGTTCGTCCTGCCCGCGCTGCTGGGCATGCTCGCACTGCCGGCAATGGCCCAGGGGCCCGACGCCGGCGCGCCCTCGACGTCGCTCACGCCGCAGGAAGTGGCGGCCATCGCGATCCATGACGCCATCGCACCGGCCGTCGTCCAGGTCGACGTGCGCGGCACCGCGGCGCCGCGCAAGCTCGCATCGTTCGCCGACGTCGACAAGCTCTTCGCGGGCAATCCGGCGGCGTCGCCGCCGCCGACGCGCCACGTCGGCACGGGCCTGGCCTGGGACGACGCCGGGCACGTCGTCACGACCCACGCGGCCGTGGCCGTGACCGACGCCACGATCACGGTCACGCTGGCCGACGGCAGCCGGCGGGCGGCTCGCCTGATCGGCGACGACCCGGCACTCGACGTCGCCGTCCTGCAGGTCGAGGGGTCGCCCGGCACCCTGCACCCCTTGCCCCTGGCCACCGGTCCCGGGCCGCGCCCGGGCCATCGCGTCTTCGCGATCGGCAACCCCTACGGTCGCGGGCCGCTCTTCATCGCGGGGATGGTCAGCGCCGTCGATCACACGCAGGAACCGGGCGACCCGCCCCGCCTGCTCCTGGCCATCGTGACCAGCCCCGGCGACGCCGGCGGCCCCGTGGTGGACACGTCGGGCCGCCTCGTGGGCATCCTGCGCGGGCAGCGCGGCCGCCCTGCGCCCGGCGTCGGCATCGCGGCGCCGGTCGCCGAACTCGCGCGCGTCGTGCCCCGGCTCATCGCCGGCGGTCACGTGGACGCGCCGGCGCACTGAAGCAAGGAATCCGCAGGCTCGCGACAAGCCATCATCGACGCCGCGTTCCGGGCCTGTATGCTTGCGCCACCTCCAACCCGCCATCGCTCGCCGATGAAGCCCTTGTCCGCCCTGCCCGCTCTCCTGGGCGCGCTCGTCCTGCCCGCAGCCGCGACGGGCCCGATGGATCCGGCCGCGGCGCTGCAGGCCGAGGAAGCCAACGCCGTGGCCGTCCATGACGCCATCGCGCCGTCGGTGGTCAAGATCGACGTGTCGTGGCAGGAACCGCCCCCGAAGCTCGCACCCGGCCTCGAGCAGTTCCTGCGCGAGGACTCCCAGGGCAAGACCACGCCCCGCCGCGGGACGGGCACCGGCGTGCTGTGGGACACCTCGGGGCACGTGGTGACGTCGAGCACCGTCGTCGAGGCCGCCGGCGGGTCGTTCAAGGTCACGCTCGCCGACGGCAGCCGCCGCGACGCCACGCTCGTTGCCGTCGACAACCGCTCGAAGGTGGCGGTCCTGAAGCTCGAAGGCGCGACGACCGGCCTGCGCCCGGCCACGCCGGGCTCCAGCGGATCGCTGCGCGTGGGCCAGCGGATCTATGTCATGGGCGCGAGCTTCGGCAAGGCCCTGGTCTTCGTGGACGGCATGCTCGGGGCGATCACCAGTGCCTATGCGGACGACGGCTACCAGGACCTGGCGGTCAACACCTCCCTCAACCCGGGAACCGCCGGCGGCCCGCTGTTCGACAGCGCCGGGCGCATGGTGGGCCTGGTCAAGGGCATCTACGTGGGCAACACCGGCGGCGGCTTCGTGCTCGGCACGGCCTCCGACGACATCGCGTGGGTGGTGCCGCGCCTTCTGGCCGACGGACACGTCGAGCGCGCGCAGATCGGCATCAGCATCCAGGATCTGGACGCACTCCCCCTGCCGCCGAACCTGCCCGCTGGCGTCGCGGTCTTTGCTGTCGACGCCGCAGGCGCGGGCGAGCGCGCCGGCCTGCGGCCCCGCGACGGCGAC
>DATCRO010000220.1:0-2801 GCA_036569025.1 Burkholderiaceae bacterium | reverse complement strand
GTGCGACAGCGCGACGGCAGTGGACATCGCGATGGTGTCGCGCGAGAACAGCGACAGCTCCATGCCCGGCGCACCCTGCGTGACGCCGTCGCACATGGCCGGCACGCCGCCGGCCACCTGCACCGTGGCGCCGAGCGCGGCCGCATCGCGCCGGATCTGCTCCGGATAGCCCTCGTACGGCTGGTGCGCCGACAGCATGTCGTTGTAGGCCGTGACGACGCCGATGTGCGGCGCGCGCTCGGCCACCACGCGCAGCTTGTCGTTGGGCGGCATGCCGGCGAACGCGTGGGCGACATTGGCGCAGCCCAGGCGTTCCGCGCCGCGCGCGCGCGTGCGCAGGGCGTCGACATGGCCGAGGTAGTCGGCGCGCGTGCCGGCGCTGCGGCGGCGGATGCGCTCGGTGACGGCGGCGACGGTCGCGTTCAGGGGGGGCGTGGCGGTGTAACTCATGGTTTGATTATCCGGTAACTCCGTTACATGGTCAAACCAGCACGGGCAGCAGGGAATGACGTGTCGATTTCAGGCGCCCGCCGGGCGGCAACCGGTGCGCCCGCCGGTTGCAGTGTGCGCCTTCCCGGCCCCGCCGGCGAGCGCGGGGCCGGCGTCGCCCGCGCGGATGCGCCGCTCGCCGCCATCGGCCGCCGCCGCTGCCGCTGCGGCGGCGCGCTTTCACGATGCTGCCATCAGCATGCGAGGCTTGCACCGCATGGGCGCGGAGTGGACGCTCGTGTGCATGGCGTTGAACTTGCGGCGGATGGCCATGCTCAGCGGCAGCTGAGCAGGTGGAGCGCCCTCGTCATGCTGGCTGGAGTCTCCCTCTCGGAGGGAGCTGGAGGGTGCGGTCGAACATGCTGGAACGCCCTCTCGGAGGGGAACTCGGGGGAGCCGTGCATTCATCCGCTAGACATCATGGTCGCCGCCCCCGTTCGGGCGGCCGGTCTCCAACATCGTAGGTTGCGCGCCGAGGCGCGTAGAGCTACATGCTGTGACTTGCGTCGTCAGCAACCAGGAGACCGACCATGGAAGAGCGTACCAAGATTCACGTGGGCCTGGACGTCCACAAGGACAGCATCACGGTGGCCGCGGCCGAGCCCGGGCGAGACAAGGCGCGGCTGATCGGCAAGATTGCGCACGATGCGCCAAGGCTTATGAAGGTGCTGGCCAAGATCGGCACCGTCGAGGAACTGCACGTCGTCTACGAAGCCGGGCCCACGGGCTACGGCTTGCAACGAGCGCTGACGAAGAGGGGTTATGTTTGCGAGGTCATCGCGCCGTCGAAGACGCCTCGGCAGGCGGGCAACCGCGTCAAGACCGACGCTCGCGATAGTCTTGAGCTGGCCGAGTATTCGCGTGCGGGCAAGCTGAGCGCGGTGTGGATTCCCGATCCGGCCGACGAAGCGATCCGAGATTTGGCCCGGGCGCGCGAGGACGCGGTCAACAGCCGCCGGCAGGTGCGTCAACAGCTCAAGGGCTTCCTGCTTCGTCACGACAGGCGCTACGGCGGCAAGACCTCGTGGTGCGGTGCCCACGATCACTGGCTGGCCAGGCAAAGCTTCGAGGCGTCCGCGACGCAGACGGCGTTCACCGAGTACTGGCAGGCGGTGAGGTCGGCGGACGAACGCGTCGAACGCTTAACCAAGGCGCTGCAAGGCTCGATCGCGGGCTGGCGCTTCGAGTCGGTCGTCAACGCCTTGCAGGCATTACGCGGCGTGGCCGCGATCACCGCGATCGGCCTGGTGGCGGAGATCGGTGACCTCAACCGCTTCGACCATCCACGCAAGCTCATGGGCTACCTGGGCCTGGTGCCTTCGGAGCATTCAAGTGGTGAACGCACGAGCCGAGGCAGCATCACCAAGACGGGTAACGGCCACGCACGCAGGCTGCTGGTCGAAGCAGCCTGGAACTACCGGTTCAAGGCCCGCGTGGGCAAGGAGATCAATGCACGCCTGGAAGGCCTGTCCGAGGCGGTGCGAACGACGGCCTGGAAGGCGCAATTGCGTCTGACAGAGCGCTTCGCGGCCCTGCAAAAGCGCGGCGTCCAGGCGAACAAGGCCTGTGTGGCCGTGGCCCGCGAGCTGGCAGGTTTCGTCTGGGCCGTCGGCATGCAAGCGCACCGGGAGAAGGAAGTCGCCGCCTGAAAGCCGTAGGGATCGATCGCGCGATGCGGCACGAGCACGATAGGGCAACCCTCGTGACTCCTACCAGGGCACCGCAAGGCTGATCCCCGACCCTAGAGCGAGGCAGGCCCACGACGGATCGATGAATTGCTGGTAGCCAATCCGCGGATATGAGTCTGATTCATCGTCGCTGCAACGCTCGAGTCGCATCACCCGATCGATCCAAGACCCACGCCAAGCCAGCACTCATGCGCTAACGCGATTGACAGCGGCGACCATATGAGGAGTCCGCGCGGCTTCTGCCGCGCAGACCCCTAGATCGCGATCTCGGACGAGCCGTCGATGCGCCGTTGCGCAACGGCGAGGTCGTCGACGGTGTCGATGTCGAACAGCACGCCGGGGTCGTCGAGCTCGACCGCCGCGGTGGGATAGCGCGCGAGCAGGCGGCGCGCGCCCTCGTCGCCCTTGAGCATCACGAGCTCGGAGAACAGCTCGGCCGCGAAGCCCACGGGATGGCCGCGTCGCCCGCGATGCTGGGCGAACGCGATGGGCTGCTGGTCGAGCGCGTCGGCGACCGCGCGCAGGCTGCTCGGCCTGACGAGCGGCATGTCGGCCGGCAGCACGAGCCAGCCGGTGGCGCTCGCATGGATCGACACGCCCGCGGCGATCGAATCGCCCATACCC
>DATCRO010000219.1:0-4813 GCA_036569025.1 Burkholderiaceae bacterium | reverse complement strand
GGCCCGGCACGCCGGCCAGTCCCTCGGCCAGCCGGCGCGCCAACGCGTGGTCCTCGGCCAGGCGCTCGACGTGGTGGTCCAGCGCATGCAGCGCGGCGGCGGCCAGCAGCCCGGCCTGGCGCATGCCGCCGCCGGCCATCTTGCGCACGCGCCTGGCGCGGCCGATCAGCTCGCGCGAGCCGACCAGCGCCGAGCCGACCGGCGCGCCCAGGCCCTTGCTGAAGCACACGGAGACGCTGTCGAACAGGTCGGCGATGGCGCGCACCTCGGTGTACGGATCGCTGCCGCCGGCCTGCGCCTGCACGACCGCGGCGTTGAAGACGCGTGCGCCGTCCAGGTGCGTGGCCAGGCCGTGCCTGCGCGCGAGCGCCGTCGCGTCCCGCAGGTACGACATCGCCATCGGCTGGCCGCCGAAGGTGTTCTCGAGCGCCAGAAGCCGGGTGCGCGCGAAGTGCGCGTCGTCGGGCTTGATGGCGGCCTCGATGTCGGCCAGCGCGAGCGTGCCGTCGGCCTGGTGCGCGATGGGTTGCGGCTGGATCGAGCCCAGCACCGCGGCGCCGCCGCCTTCCCAGCGGTAGGTGTGCGCCATCTGGCCCACGAGGTATTCGTCACCGCGCTGGCAGTGGCTCATCAGCGCGGCGAGGTTGCTCTGCGTGCCCGTGGGCATGAACAGCGCCGCCTCCTTGCCCAGCAGCGCCGCGATGCGCTCCTGCAGCGCGTTGACGCTGGGGTCGTCGCCGAAGACGTCGTCGCCCAGCGGCGCCGCGAACATCGCGTCGCGCATGGCCGGCGTGGGGCGGGTGACGGTGTCGCTGCGCAGGTCAATCATGGCGCCCCTCCCGCGCCGGGTACGGCGCTCCGTCCCCCGCGGGGACCGCGGGCTTGCTTGGGGCGGCCCGGCGCTGCGCCCGCGTGGCGTTTCTCATTGGAGGGTGCTCAGATGGAGGAAGTTGCGCAGCATGGCGTGCCCGTGCTCCGACAGGATCGATTCGGGGTGGAACTGCACGCCTTCCATCGGCGTCCTCGATCCGACGAAATCGCGGTGGCGCACCCCCATGATCTCGCCGTCCTCCGACCGCGACGTGACGATGAGTTCGGCCGGGCAGGTCTCCTGCTCGATGACCAGCGAGTGGTAGCGGATCACGCTGAACTCGCGCGGCAGATCCTTGTAGACACCTTCGCCGTCGGTGGTCAGCGTGCTGGCCTTGCCGTGCATCTGGCGCCGGGCGCGGATGATGCGGCCGCCGAGCGCGGCGCCGATGCTCTGGTGGCCCAGGCACACGCCCAGGATGGGCAGCTTGCCGAGGTATTCGCGGATCGCCGGGACGCACACGCCGGCCTCGGCGGGCGAACAGGGGCCGGGCGACAGCACGAGGTGGTCGGGCTTCATCGCGCCGATCTCCTCGACGCTGATCTCGTCGTTGCGCACCACCCGCACGTCCTGCCCGAGCTCGCCGAAGTACTGCACGAGGTTGAACGTGAAGGAATCGTAGTTGTCGATCATCAGAAGCATGAGCGTTCCTGTGTCTGGCTGGGATCGACTCGGGGACTCCGCAAGGCGCGGCACGGTCGATCGGGGGTCTCTCGTCGGCCGCGGGAGCCCGCGGCGGGGGTCAACGGGCGCGCGCCGGGGCGGCACGACCGGGCCGTGATCTTCACCAGCGCCAATGCCCGGTGTGGAAGATGGTCGAGAGCTGCTTCATGTCCGGACCATTCTAAGCGCCTCCCATGCGAAAGCGGCGCGCCGGCCTTCTTCCCGTTGCAAGCGTGACTTCGGTGACGATTGCGGTCTGCCCGGATCGCCCGCCGGCCGTGCGCTCGCTACGATGGCACGATGCTTCCGCCAGACGATTCCCCCGACGGCAGGCCCGCCGCCGCGCCGCCGCTCGCCGGCGCGCTGCGCGCCCGTGCGCAGCCGCGCCGGCGCGCCCGCCGCGCGCCCGACGACGCCGAGTCCGCACCGCCTCCCTCCATCGAGGAACAGCTCGACCGCGCGGAGATCTGCTCGCGCTCGGGCCGCATCGACGATGCCATCGACATCTGCAACGCCCTGCGCCCGTCGCTGGTGGCCGGCGGCGACCCGCGCAGCGTCGGCTGGTGCGACTTCGTGCTGGCGCTGAGCCACCTGAACGCCGGCCGCGCCAAGGAGGCGGTGATCGCCGGCTACCGCGCGATCGGCAAGCTCGAGCCGGGCATGAAGCTGATGCGCGGCCTGACGGTGCTGGCCTCGGCGCTCGCACGCACCGGCGACGCGGGCGGCGCGCTCGAGTTGCTGGAGCGCGCCAAGCGGCTGCTGGCGCAGATCAACAGCCCGCGCGACCGGTGCCTGTTCTGGGTCAACTGCGGCAGCACCTTCCACGCGCTCGGCGACATGGAGCAGGCGGTCAAGCATTCGCTGCTGGCCGACGGCCTGCTCGCCGAGTTCGACGACCCGTACCTGCACGCGGCCGTCAAGATGAACCTGCTGGTGCAGCGCCTGATCCTGGCGGTGGCCGGCTGCCACGGCGTGGAGACGCCCGAGCTGACCGAGCTGCTGGCCGCGGCCTCGGCGATGGTCGAGCGCCTGGTCGCGGCGGGCCAGCATTACTCGGTGGCCAAGGGCAGCGAGGACATCGCCGACGCCTACATCGCGCTGGGCCGGTACGAGAAGGCGCGCGAGGCGCTGCAGGTCGGCGTGAAATCGGCCGACGCCGCCAAGGCCGGGCCCGACCGCGGCATCCTCGAGCTGCGCCTGGGCCGCATCGAGCGCCTCGCCGGGCAATACCGGCGCGCCCAGGCGCACATCGGGCTCGCGCTGGAGCTGCTGGCCGAGAGCGCGCTGCTCAAGGAGCTGGCCGAGGCGCACCTGGAGAACAGCCTGCTCAACGAGGAGCGCCAGCACTGGCGCGCGGCGCTGGACAGCTACCGCGAGTCGGCGCAGATCCGCGAGCGCCTGCTGATCGCGCAGTCGGACGCCCGCGTCCACGCGCTGGAGGTGCGGCTGGAGCTGGTGCGCGGCGGCTCCGGCGACCGCTGAGTGCGCGCCGGGCGCGCATCCTCACTGCACCAGCGACGGCGCCGCGGCGTTCGGATGCCAGGCCTTGAGCTTGTCGAGCTTGGCGGCGTACAGGTCGTGGTCGCTGCGCTTGACGGCGTCGCTCATCGCCAGCGACATCTCGGCCTTGGCCTCGTCCAGGCGGTTCAGGCCGAAGTCGGCCACCGCGAGGGCGTAGTGGAACTCGTGGTAGTCCGGGTCGCGGTCGATCTCCTTGAGGAACAGCTCGCGCGCCTTCATGAAGTCGCCCTTGTGCAGCGCCGCCTGGCCCTGCACGAACCAGTAGAACGGGGGCACCGGCTCGAGCACCGCCAGCCGCGCCTGCACGGCCTTGGCCTCGGCCGTGCGGCCCAGCTGGGTCAGCGCCTCGGCGTAGTTGGCCAGCACGCGCGGGTTGCCGGGCTCGCCCTGGAGCACGTAGCTGAGGACCTGCTCGGCGTGCGCGGCGTCGCCGTGGCGCAGGTAGATCACGCCCAGCGTGTTGTAGGCGCTGCGGAACTGCGGATCGAGCTTGACCGCCTGGCGGATGCGCCAGTAGGCGTCGTCGAGCTTGCCGCGTACCATCGCCTCGGCGGCGCGGTTGTTCATGTACATCGCGAGCACCGTCTCCTGCGAGATCGGCCGCGTGAAATAGCCGTCGTTGACGGCCGGCATGAAGTCGATCGTGTAGATGACGCTCTTGTCGAAGCGGTGCTGGAACGCGATGTTCACGTGGCCGCTCATGAAGTACATGCCGCCCGAGCGGCTCCACATGTCTTCCGTGGCCACCTGCTGGAAGGTCACCTTCAGGCCCATCGCGTTGGCGAACGCGCCGGTCATGATGATCAGCGACAGGCAGTTGCCCTGGCGCGCCTCGAAGGCCTGCGACGCCGTGCGCGTGGTGCTGGAGTCGTACTCGAGCATCAGCTTGCTGCGCGTGTACAGCGCCTCGGTCAGCGCCTCGCGGACGCCGCGGGCGCGCGCCATCGGCATGATGACCTTGTCGAGGTACGCCTCCATCTCCGGCGACATCCGGAAGACGTCGTCTGGATCGATCGTCTCCTCGGGGGGGCCGAAGTGCGCGTCGTCGAACAGCTCGGGCGACGCGGCCGCCAGCGGGTGCGTGGGGACGGCGCAACCGGCCATCAGCAGCAGCGGCGCGATGGCGACCGCCAGGCGGGACAGGCATGAACTGAACTTCGACATGACGGACTCCTCGACTGGCCACCCGCGCCTGGCGGGGCACGGGTCCCGATGTGAACTATGCGCCTTCCGCGGGGCCTTGCAAGCCTGCTCAGAATCCTTCCTCGACCAGCTCGGCCGCGCGCAGCAGCGCACGCGCCTTGGCCTCGGTCTCGCGCCATTCCATCTCCGGGATCGAATCTGCCACGACGCCGGCGGCCGCCTGCACGTAAAGCGTGTTGTTTTGCACGATCCCCGTCCGGATGGCGATGGCCACGTCCATGTCGCCCGCGTAGCTCAGGTAGCCGCAGGCGCCGCCGTAGATGCCGCGCTTGACCGGCTCGAGCTCGTCGATGATCTCCATCGCGCGGATCTTGGGCGCGCCGGTGAGCGTGCCGGCCGGGAAGGTGGCGCGCAGCACGTCCATGTTGGTCATGCCCGGCTTGAGCAGGCCCTCGACGTTGCTGACGATGTGCATCACGTGCGAATAGCGCTCGACGACGAACGCGTCGGTCACCTTCACGCTGCCGGTCTGGGCGATGCGGCCGATGTCGTTGCGCGCCAGGTCGATCAGCATCAGGTGCTCGGCGCGCTCCTTCGGGTCGGCCAGCAGTTCCT
>DATCRO010000218.1:0-4312 GCA_036569025.1 Burkholderiaceae bacterium | reverse complement strand
AATCGACCGCAGCGCGCAGCGCGGAGGTTGCCTGATGGGCGCGCTGCGCTGGCTCACGCTCGACGTCAGCGACAACGACGAGGGCGTGGTCACGATCGAGGCGCTCGCGTCCACGGACGCCGCGGGCCACGCGTTCGCGCTGGCCGAGGCGCGCAGCCTCCTCGACTGGGCCTGGCAGGCCTTTCCCGACACGCACGGCCCCGCCGACGAGGGCGGTCAGTGGGACCACGACCTGCAGTCGGGCGCCGACGCCGACGGGTGGCATTCGGTCGCGCTGACGCTGACCGGGACGCGGGCGTTCGCCGAGGCCTTCGAACTCGAGTTCGACGTGCCGGGCGAGTAGCGCTCGGCACGCGGCATCAGAACGCCAGCCACGCGAACAGGTACAGGCTGTTGGCGTCGGTGGCCGCCGATCCGGTCACGCCGTCCAGCTTGTCGTAGGCCGTCAGTTGCAGTCCGAACCGCATGTTGGCGTCGATGCCGCCGCTGGGCGGGGTCTTGCCGAAGGGGGTCCAGTCGAACTGCAGGCGCGTGCCGCGCGAGCCCAGCCCGGGCGCGTTGACGCCGAAGCGCTGCAGCGTCGCGCCCCACGACCGGTCCCAGAAGTACGACGCGTTGACGCTGTACTCCGTCAGGTCGGCGCCGGCCTGGGTCTCCTTGATGACGTTGCCGAGCACGGTGACGATGTCGCCCCCCGGGCTCGTCCAGCGGTAGCTGGCATCGAAGCCGAGGTCGCGGATGTGCGCGGTGTCGGGCACGGAGCGGTCGGGCTGGTAGCCCGTCTTGAACAGCACGACGCCCGCCTCCATCGACGACGACTCCAGGCTCTTGCGCGCTGCGAGGCGCGCGTACAGCGGCGATCGCAGCGCGCCCGGGTCGCGGTCGCCCGCGGCGATGCCGAAGTCCTTCTGCAGCGTCGGCGTCTGCATGCGGTAGGTGCCGAGCTCGCCGTACCACATCCCGTCGAGCTGGGCGTAGCCGACGACGCCGGTCGCCTTCTGGCCGAACGCCTCGTCGAGGATGGTGCCCGCGCTCGGCGCCGGCGCCACGTTGGACGAGATGTACGGGAACAGCCACGCCGGCAGCGTGTTGAACGGATCCTGCACGCCCGGGTTGTTGTTGACCGAGACGCCCAGCACGGCCAGGTGGTCGCCGAGCTGCGTGGTGGCGGCGGCCCGCAGGTCGACGTTGTCGATCGAGGTGTGCTGGGCGATGCCGTCGTAGGTGATCTGCGAGAAGATGCCCACGTTGTCGCTGATGCGGCCCGACACGAACAGCGAGACCTGGTCGAGCGTCAGGTTGTCGTTGCCCTTGAGCGAGCCCGTCAGCGAATGGCCGTCGAGCGTGCTCGCGTCCTGCGCCTTGCTGGTGTGGGTGAGCCCCGCCATCACCATGCCCGCGACGGGCGGGATCCAGTCGCCGCCCTTGGTGGTGGTGTAGCCGGTCAGCTTGAACTGGATGCCGTAGTCGGTCAGCTGCGGGCCGAAGCCGCCGACATGGCACATCGCGCACGGTTGACCGGTCTGCCGCGCGAAGCTGGGCACGGCGTGCGCGAGCGAGCTGGCCAGGGCCAGCAGCAGCACGGTGGCGGCGCGGGCCCAGCGGCGCCGTCCGTTCGAGTCGGGATCATTCATGAGCGGGTCTCCTTGCAAGGACGTGGTCAGGCCGCACGAGCTCGGCGAGCCCGCGCACGATCGACCTCCGGGGTCGCGGAGGGTCAGTTCTTCTTGAGCGTGAGGATCCAGGTCACGAGCTCGCGCGCCTCGTCGGGCGTGACCGGGTTGGGCGGCATCACGGCCGTGCCCCAGACGCCGGTGCCGCCCTTCTGGACCTTGGTCGACAGGATGGACACCGCGTCTTCGCGGCCGGCGTATTTCACGGCGACGTCGCGCCACGCGGGCCCGACGAGCTTCTGGTCGATCATGTGGCAGCTCAGGCAGTTCTTCTTCTGTGCCATCTCGATGCCGGCCATGGCAGGCATCGCGCAGGCCAGTGCGGGCACGAGCACGAGAATCGATTTCATGGCACCTCCTCATGTTGCGGCGGGCACTCACGCGCAGCGTTCGCGTTGCAGCTCGCCGTAAAGTCCCTCTTCGAGCCGGGCGGTTCAATCGCCGTCGGACACGGCCGACTCGCTTGCAGGTTAGCCACATGTCTTAAGGAACGGTAAAGGGAGCGGATGTTTTCAGAAGCGTCTGATCAGATCTCTACCCGGTTCCAGGGATGCGAAAAATGCGTCCTTGCCGCATGCAGGAGACCTCTTCCAGAGGGACGCGCCGGGGATGTCGATCGAGGCTGAACTCAGGCTGTCGCCAGAGGGCCGATCACCCCCCATGAACTGGGTGTCGGAAACATCCGAGTCAGCGCTGTCAGATCGGAACCGGTGTCGCATGAAACACACGGAACCGCCGATCGTTCGCAAGTCCTCGAAGCCGTCGAGCAGGCGAATGCGGCTGCGGCCGATCTCGGCGCCGGCGGAGCCGGCAAGGACACGCTCGCCGGCTGGACGATCGACCGTCCACGCCCTCGCGGCATCGCCACCATGGCGGATACGCAGGGGGGTTTCGGCCCGTGCGACGAAGTGCGACTTTGAGGGCACGAACTGCAGTGACTCGCGCGCCCTCGCGACCTAGACTTTCGTCCATCGGCAATGCAGACGTGCGTTGCCGCGCAAGCACCGCACGAGCGATCTCCCCATCGCCGTGTCGGGATGATTTCGTCCTCGCGCGGGCGGCCGGCGCGCGGGACACACCCCTACTCGAATCTGGAGAACTCCATGAACAAGTTCCATGCCGTCGCCGCTGCCGCCGCGCTCGCCGCGGGCCTGCTGACCGCCACCTCGTCGATGGCCACCACCGCCTTCGACAACAAGATGGCCAACGTGATCAAGACCGTCAAGGCCGATCCGAGCTACAAGGCCATCCCGCTGGACTCCAGCGCGGACCGCCAGTGGTTCTTCGCCCAGTGCGAAGCGCTGTACGGCAAGAAGATCACGAAGGAACAGTTCGTCGCCGATGGCGCCAAGCAGTTCCCGGGCTACGAGGATTCGTTCAGCCGCCTGGCCGACCAGCTCGCCTCCTGATCCCGGGCCCGTCCTCGCGCGACGGCACCGCTCGTTCATCGATCGGTGCCGTCGTCGCTTTCGCTCGTCATGCATGCAGGCGCCATGCATCCGTAGGGGGGTTGGCCGCAGGCGTGACCCGCCTTGCGCGGGCAAGCCGATGCCGATGCCGGATCAGGCAACGAAACCGGCCCCGCGCCCGACAGCCAGCGGCTGGCCCGTGAACCTCCACGTGTCGCCCACCAACGCCTGCACCTGCTCGCCCGACGCCCGCACGATGCGCGCCGTGGCCGCGCCGTCGTAGCCGACGACGCTCACGCGCAACGGCTTCCAGGCCTGCACGGTCTCGACGCGCAGCGCGATCTCGTCGCCCGACCGCGTCGCGCGGAAGCGGACGACGCCGCGCCCGCCGCGCGCGTGCGCATCGCTCAGTCCGTCGTCGAACGCATAGTCCAGCACCGCTTCATCGCTGCAGCCGCGTCCCAGGATCACGTGCAGCTCGATGTCGGCCAGATCGTTGGCCTGCGTGGTGCGCACGCCGGGCTGCATGGGCAGCAGCGCAGCCTCGCGCACGTACAGCGGCGTCGACGCGGCGTCGCTGCGCACGTGCACGCTGCGGCCCGCGGCCACGAAGCGCCCGTTGCACGCGTCCAGCCAGCGCCCGGCGCCCGGCAGCGCCACGGTGCGATGCTGCTGGCCCTGGTGCAGCAGCGGCGCCTGCATCAGCGCCGGGCCGACGAGGAACTGGTCGTCGATGCGGTCGAGGTCGAGCCCGTCGGCGTTGTCGAAGTCGTGGAACAGCGGGCGCATCACGGCCGCGCCGTCGCGTGCCTGCGCGATCCACAGCTGGTACAGGTAGGGCAGCAGCTTGTAGCGCAGCCGCACGCAGTGGCGGATGACCTCGAGCGCCTGCGGCCCGAACTGCCACGGCTCCTGCGCCACCGAGCCCTTGACCGAGTGGTTGCGCAGGAACGGGAACAGCATGCCGGCCTTGTACCAGGCCACGGCGAGCTCGGCGTCCGCATGGCCGCCGAAGCCCGGCACGTCCGGGCCGTTGAACGGGATGCCCGACAACGCGAGGTTGAGCGTGCACGGGATGCTCATGCGCAGGTGGTGCCAGTTGCTCCAGTTGTCGCCCGTCCACAGCGCCGTCCACCGGCTCGATCCGGCGGCCGCGCTGCGCGAGAGGATGAACGGGCGCTCGTCGGGCACCGCGGCCTTGAAGCCTTCCCAGGTGGCCTGCGCCATGCC
>DATCRO010000217.1:0-4168 GCA_036569025.1 Burkholderiaceae bacterium | reverse complement strand
GCACGCGTCGATCGCCGATGGCGTGATCGCGATGATCCGCGGCGCGCTCGCCGAGCTCAACGTCGGCGATCCGGCGCGCCTGTCGACCGACGTCGGCCCGGTGATCGACGACGAGGCGTACGCGAACGTCTCGCGCAACGTGGCGCGGCTGAAGAAGGAGGCCAAGCTGCTGGGCGAGACGCCGCTCGCCTCGAACTTCCCGCGCCTGGTCACGCCGGTGGCCTTCGAGCTGGGCAGGATCGCCGACCTCAAGGAGGAGATCTTCGGCCCGGTGCTGCACGTGGTGCGCTGGAACGGCGACGTCGACACGGTGATGCACGAGATCAACGCGCTGGGCTACGGCCTGACGCTGGGCATCCAGACGCGGATCGACAGCCGCGCGCAGCGCCTCGCACGCCTCGCAAGGGTCGGCAACGTCTACGTCAACCGCAACATGATCGGCGCGGTCGTGGGCGTGCAGCCGTTCGGCGGCGAGGGCCTGTCGGGCACGGGCCCGAAGGCCGGCGGCCCGCACTACCTGTTCCGCTTCTGCGCGGAGCAGACGCTGACGATCAACACCGCGGCCGCGGGTGGCAATGCGGCGTTGCTGGCCGGGGAATCGGGCGGACATTGAGAGAACGCCCCTGTCGGCCGTAGGGCGGGTTAGCCGAAGGCGTAACCCGCCGTTCGCCGGCGTTGCGATGGCTCGTCGGTGGCGGGTTGCGCCTTCGGCTAACCCGCCCTACGCGCAGGATGACACTGACTGGAGGACTTCTTCCATGACCAGCGACGAGACCTTCGACGGCGGCTGCGACTGCCGCGCCGTGCGCTACCGCCTGCGCTCGCGGCCGATGTTCGTGCACTGCTGCCACTGCCGATGGTGCCAGCGCGAGTCGGGCGCGTCGTTCGCGTTGAACGCCCTGATCGAGGCCGACCGGGTCGAGCTGCTGGCGGGGCCGGTGGACATCGTCGACACGCCGTCCCACAGCGGCAACGGCCAGCGCATCGCGCGCTGTCCCACGTGTCGCATCGCGTTGTGGAGCCACTACAGCAGCCCGCTGGTGAGCTTCGTGCGCGTGGGCACGCTCGACGATCCCGATCGCTTCCCGCCCGACATCCACATCTTCACGTCGTCCAAGCAGCCGTGGGTGCAGCTGCCCGGCGACGTGCCGGTCGTGCCCGAGTACTACCGCAGCGCCGAGATGTGGCCGGCCGACGCGCTGGCGCGGCGCGCGGCGCTGTTCCCGTCGAAATGAGGACGGGGCCGCGCAGGCCCCGTCTCGCCGATCAACCGGCGCTCATTTCGTGATGTTGAGCCAGTTGATGTTGTAGCCGCCGGCCAGCGCCTTGACGGCGATCTGCTGCTGCCCCGCGGGCAGCGTCACCTGGTGCGAGATCGTCGTCCAGTTCTGCCAGCCGCCGGTCTTGGGCACCGCCACGCTGCCGTAGACCGGGCTGCCGCCGGCCTTCTCGAGCTGGATCACGCCGCCGCCGTTCAGGCTCGCCACGCGGTACGAGACCGTGTAGGTGCCTGCCGCGGGGATGTTGACGTTCCAGACGATCCAGTCGTTGGCGTCGATCCAGCCCACGTCCTGCCCGCCCTCGGAGCAGGCCTCGGTCTGGACGCCGCTCATCACCGCCCAGTTCTCGGCCTCGATGTGGATGTTGACCGGCGCGGCCTTCTGGTAGACGCGCACGTAGTCGACGTACATCTTGGCCGGCAGCGCGGCGTCGTTGACCGAGAAGCCCGGCCAGTTGCCGCCCACGGCCATGTTCAGCAGCAGGAAGAACGGATTCTGGAACGCCTGCGTGTTGCCCACGCCGTTGGTGATCTGGAACTGGTTGTACTGCGTGCCGTCGACGAACCACTTGATGTAGTCCTGGTCCCATTCGACCGCGTACACGTGATAGTCGGTGGGCGTGGTGCCGATGTTGTTGCTGTAGTCGGCCTGCGAGCCGTTGGCGGCCTGCCAGTGCACGCTGCCGTAGATCGTGCCGCCGGTGTTGATCTGCTCCATGATGTCGGTCTCGCCCGACGCCGGCCAGCCCACGGAGGAGATGTTGTTGCCCAGCATCCACCAGGCCGGCCAGGTGCCCTGCACGGCCGGCAGCTTGATGCGCGCCTCCATGCGGCCGTACTTCCAGCTGCGCGTGCCCTGCGTCGTCATGCGCGCCGAGGTGTAGTGATAGCCGCCGAAGTCTTCCTTCTTGGCGGTGATCACGAGGTTCCCGTTCTCGATGGTCGCGTTCTCCTTGCGGTAGTACTCGAGCTCGTTGTTGCCCCAGCCGCCGCCACCGGTCTCGAAGACCCAGTCGGGGCTGATGGAGCCGTTGAACTCGTCGGACCAGACGAGCTGCCAGGACTGCGCCTGGGCCGCGTGACCGAGCAGCGCCGCGGCCGCCGCCACGACAAAGGTGCGGAGTTTCATCATGCTTGCCTCATGCGAATGTTTTCGTGGATTTCGGGCGCGCACGATGGAACCGGTTCCGCCGCGCGCGCGCCGATGCTAACGAAAGCGCTTTCATGACGCATCGCTGAAACTGGGTACGGCACGTCGGATCCGGCGATTTCACGGCGGGGATTTCCCTGAGCCGTGGGCGCGCCGACCTCCTCGGGCAGGCAATCCTTCGGCGCGCGTCGGAAATGCTGCAGTGCACACGCCGGACAGACGGCGCGGCGGCCGGGCGCAACCTCAGCCCGGACGCGACGCGTGCGCCTTGCCAAGCACCCACTGCAGGCCGGCCAGGTGCTGCTGGTCGTGGCTGCACAGGTAGTGGATCAGGCTGCGCAGCGTGAGCGGCCCGTAGCCTTCGAAGACCGCGGTGCGCGCGAGCTGCGTGTCGGACAGGCCGGAGATCATCTCCATCGTCGCGGCGCGCGCGGCGCGGAAGCTCGCGAGCACGCGCGCGGGCTCGTCACGCGCGTAGGCGCGCTCGCGCACGAGGGCGTCGGTGTCGATCGACGCGAGCAGCGGCTCGTCCTCGGCGAGCGTGCGGCGGATGCGCAGCTGGTAGCCGTCGATCTCGATGTCGCGCACATGGCAAAGCTGTTCCAGCGCCGTGAGCGCCTCGCTGGGAACGCCGTCCCAGGACGCCGGCGCCCAGTGGCGGAACTCGGGCGGGAAGGCGGCGAAATGCGCTTCGAGCTGGTCGGGGAAGGCGGCGAGGGTGGCGAGCGTGATGGCATCCATCGCGCGATCTTGGCGCAAGCGCCCGCTCATGGCGCGAGCCGGGACTTTGCCGCGACCTGAAGGCCGCGCCCGCGCCCCCCAATTCGACGGACGCCAGGCCGCTCCCGCGGTCGTAGGCTTGCCGCCTTGCCCGGGCGGAGGAGAGCCATGCTGAATTCGGAAACGTTGGAAGTCGCCGTCGGAATGGTGTTCCTGTTCCTGCTGATGTCGTTGATCTGCACGGCGATCAAGGAATGGATCGAGGCGCTGCTGAAATGGCGCGCGATGGACCTGGAGCGCGCGATGCGCACGCTGCTGGATGACGACGACGGCAGCACCACGCAGGCGCTGTACACGCATCCGATCATCTACTCGCTGTTCCAGGGCACCTACGACGCCGCGCAACTGCGCAGCAGCTGGTTCGCGATGGGCACCGGCGCCGACAAGCACATGCGGCTCGGCGCGCGCCGCAACCTGCCGTCCTACATCCCGACCGCGCACTTCGCGACCGCGTTCATAGACTACGTCGCCCGCGGCCCGGCCGTGCCCGGCGCCGCGGCATCCACGGCGCCGGCCGCCCCCCTGACCATCGACCTGCTGCGCCAGCAGGCCGCCCTGCTGCCCGAGCACCTTTCGCGCACGGTGATCGCCGGCATCGACTACGCCAACGGCGACATCGCCAAGGTGCGCAAGGCGGTGGAGCAGTGGTTCGACGGCGCGATGGACCGCGCCTCGGGCTGGTACAAGCGGCGCACGCAGGCGCTGCTGTTCACGGTGGGGCTGCTGACCGCGGTCGTGCTCAATGTCGACGCGCTGCACATCCTGCACCGCCTGACGCACGACAAGACCTTCCGCGACGTCGTCGTCAGCCGCGCCGCCGTGGCCAAGGCGCCGGCCTCGGCGAGCGCGGGCGACGAGCTCGCGTCGATCACGCTGGCGCGCGGCGAACTCGACGCCGTCACCATGCCCATCGGCTGGGAGTCGCCGACCACCGCGGGCGCCGAGACGCAGCTGTGGCC
>DATCRO010000216.1:0-7613 GCA_036569025.1 Burkholderiaceae bacterium | reverse complement strand
GCGCAGGATGGTCCAGTGCCCGTCGCGGCGCTGGAACACGTCCATGCTGCGATTGCGCTGGGTCACCTTGTCGCCGACGTGCAGCTCCCACATGGAGCGCACGAACGCCGTGTTGCCGTCGGCGTGGACCTCCTCCACGCGCGGCACCCAGCGCGTGCCCGCGGCGCGGGCCTTGAGGTCGTCGGCGTAGTCGCGCCGCAACATGTCGGCGGTGGCGTCGGGGCCGCCCTGGAATTCGAAGATCACGTCCCGGTCGAAGATCGCCATGATCCCGTCCAGGTCGCCCGCCTCGTAGGCCTTCAGCCAGTGCTCGAAGGTGGACCAGACCTGAGCGGCCGCGGCCGTGTCGCCGGTGAGCGGCGCGTCGGCGGCGCGCGACGGCGTGGGCGGCGCCAGCAGGGCGGCGGACAGGGTGGCGGCGGCCAGAAGGCGAATGCGCATCGCGGGTCTCCTTGAAGGGGATGGCCGATGCTAGGCCAATCGATGCGCGCCGTGGGGCCTGCTGCGACGAGCGGCGGCCTTCAGCGGCCGGCCAGGCGCCCGATGACGACTTCATACGGCGCCATGCCTGCCGATGCGAACAACGACAGCGTCGCGACGAGCCAGCCGTCCTGCTCGTGGAAGGCGACGTCGTGCAGCCATTCGCGCGACGCCGGTGCGCGTTCGGATGCCGATCCGACGAACTCGAACACGTCGTCGCGGCGTCCGAGCACCAGGTCGCGCAGCGGCTCCGTGTCGCAGCAGGCGGGGCCGCGCTCGGCCACGGCCAGCGCGTAGGCCCACTTGGCGATCGAATGCGCGTAGGCCGCCGGGTCGGGCAGGGCCGGCGGCGCGGCGGCGGTGCGGCGCGCGATGCTGCCCAGGTCCAGCGTGCACGCGACGAAGTCGACGTGGGCCGGCACGTCGGCGCGATCGATGCCAGCAAGCAGCCCGGCGCGCTCGAACGCGGGCAGCGCGAACGTGCGGGGGAAGGCGTCGGCGGGCAGCGTCACGGGTGACCCGCCGCCTTCGAGCACCACGGCCGGCAGGCGGCCCGGGCCCTTCGCGCGCGCCCGGCGCCGTTTCATCGCGAGCAGCGTCCGGGGTACCGCGAACTCGCGGTCCAGCGTCAGCTGCTCGTGGCGGCCGGTGAGGCGACGGCAGGGCTCGCAGACGGCGTCGCGCAGCGTCAGGCGGCCGCCAAGGGCGCGCGGCACCAGGTGTTCCTCCGTGAGCACGATGCCCGGGCCGCCGGGCGCGAGGCAGTACATGCAGCGGCCCAGCGGCGCATGCCGCAGGCGCCGCATCTGCGTGGACGGGCGCTCGCGCGTGACGCGCGCGGCGGCGGGCGCGGGCGTGGACAACGGCGCGCTCAGCAGCGCATCTCGCGCACGTCGACCCGCAGCCCCAGCCAGCGCTGCACGAAGGATGCGAGCACGTGCGCCGAGCCGCTGCTCCACGCGTGCAGGACGGACGGGCGCGCCGCGTCGGCATCGGCCTCGCCGCGGGCGACGAGCTCGTCGGCGAAGCGGGCCGTCTGGCGCGCGATGGCTTCGGCGGTGTCGACCAGCTGCACGCCGGGCAGCGCGCGCTCGAACCGTTCGCGGGCGAACACGTAGTGCGTGCAGCCGAGCACGGCGACGTCGGCGCCGGCGTCGCGCAGCGGGGCGCAGTAGCGCTGCACCAGCACGTCGATGGCGGCGTCGTCGGCGGACTCGATGGCGTCGGCCAGGCCGGGGCAGGGCTGCAGCACCAGCTGGGCGTCGCCGGCGTGGGCCTCGGCCAGGCGGCGGAACTTCTCGCTGGCGAGCGTGCGGGTGGTGGCGAGCACGCCGACGCGGTGCGTGGCGCTGAGGGCGACGGCGGGCTTCACGCCAGGCTCGACCCCCACGACCGGCAGCGCGGGCCAGGTCGCGCGCAGCCGGGCGACGGCGGCGGCCGTGGCCGTGTTGCACGCGACGACGATCGTCTGGGCGCCCTGGTCCCGCAGGAAGCGCGCGATGCGCTCGGAGCGGTCGCACAGGAATTCCTCGGTGCGGTCGCCGTACGGGGCGAAGGCGGTGTCGGCCGCGTACAGCAGCTCGGCGTGCGGCAGGCGGGCGCGCACGGCCTGCATCACCGACAGCCCGCCGACGCCGGAGTCGAAGATGCCGATGCGCACCGGCTGGGGCGCGGCGGACGGCGAGGCGGGGGCAGGGTTGGCTTGGCGCGACATGGGCTCGAAGTCTATTGGAATCCTGGAGGGTTTCACCTAAAATAGCACGATCGTTCGTTTTATTCTCTTATAGTTGCTTCGGGAAGAAGGCTGCGCCGGGCGCCGGCCCACTAGAATCAACCCGTATTCCGTTTACGTTAACGTCAATTGCCCCTGAGGAGTTCTGCGTCATGAAGGTTCTGGTGCCCGTGAAACGCGTCGTCGACTACAACGTGAAGGTTCGCGTGAAGTCGGACGGCACTGGCGTCGACATCGCCAACGTCAAGATGAGCATGAACCCCTTCGACGAGATCGCCGTCGAGGAGGCCGTGCGCCTGAAGGAGAAGGGCGTGGTGACCGAGATCATCGCCGTCTCGTGCGGCGTCACGCAGTGCCAGGAGACGCTGCGCACCGCGATGGCCATCGGCGCGGACCGCGGCATCCTGGTCGAGACCGACGCCGAGCTGCAGCCGCTGGCCGTGGCCAAGCTGCTCAAGGCGCTGGTCGACAAGGAACAGCCGGGCCTCGTGATCCTGGGCAAGCAGGCCATCGACGACGACTGCAACCAGACGGGCCAGATGCTGGCCGCGCTGGCCGACCTGCCCCAAGCCACGTTCGCCTCGAAGGTCGAACTGACCGCTGATTCCGTCACCGTCGCGCGCGAAGTCGACGGCGGCTCCGAGACGCTCCGGCTGTCGCTGCCGGCCATCGTCACCACCGACCTGCGCCTGAACGAGCCGCGCTACGTGACGCTGCCCAACATCATGAAGGCCAAGAAGAAGCCGCTCGAGATCGTCAAGCCGGACGCGCTGGGCGTGGACGTCGCGCCGCGCATCAAGACGCTCAAGGTCAGCGAGCCGCCCAAGCGCGGTGCCGGCGTGAAGGTGCCGGACGTGGCGACGCTGGTCGCCAAGCTCAAGAACGAAGCGAAGGTCATCTGACCGCATCCCGGAGACACGATCACATGACCACCCTCGTCATCGCAGAACACGACAACGCCTCGCTCAAGGGCGCCACGCTCAACACCATCACCGCCGCGGCTCAAGTGGGCGGCGATGTCCACGTGCTCGTGGCCGGCCACAACGCCGGTGCCGTCGCCACCGCGGCGGCCGCCGTCGCGGGCGTGGCCAAGGTGCTGCACGCCGATTCGGCGGCGCTGGCCGAAGCCCTCGCCGAGAACCTGGCCGCCCAGGTGCTGGCCGTGGCCTCGGGCTACTCGCACATCTTCTTTCCGTCGACCGCCAACGGCAAGAACACCGCCCCGCGCGTGGCCGCCAAGCTCGACGTCGGCCAGCTGAGCGACATCAGCAAGGTCGTTTCCGCCGACACGTTCGAGCGCCCGATCTACGCCGGCAACGCCATCGCCACGGTGCAGTGCTCGCAGCCCGTCAAGGTCGCCACCGTGCGCACCACCGGCTTCGACCCGGCCGCCGCCACCGGCGGTTCGGCAGCCGTGGAAACGATCGCTGCCGTCGCCGACGGCGGCAAGTCGACGTTCGTCGGCAAGGAGATCGCCAAGCTCGATCGCCCCGAGCTGACCGCCGCCAAGATCATCGTCTCGGGCGGCCGCGCGATGGGCTCCAGCGAGAAGTTCAACGAGGTGCTGACGCCGCTGGCCGACAAGCTGGGCGCCGCGCTGGGCGCCTCGCGCGCCGCCGTCGACGCGGGCTACGCCCCGAACGACTGGCAGGTGGGCCAGACCGGCAAGATCGTCGCGCCGCAGCTGTACGTCGCGTGCGGCATCTCGGGCGCGATCCAGCACCTGGCCGGCATGAAGGACTCGAAGGTCATCGTCGCGATCAACAAGGACGAGGAGGCCCCGATCTTCTCGGTCGCCGACTACGGCCTGGTGGCCGACCTGTTCGTCGCGGTTCCGGAAATGATCAAGGCGCTCTGAGCGCGATCTGAACGACACGGGCGCGTAGGGCGGGTTAGCCGCAGGCGTAACCCGCCGTTCGCTGGCGTGGCGACACAGGCGCCCGGCGAACCCTCCCGTGTGTCGCGGTGCCGGCGAACGGCGGGTTGCGCCTGCGGCTGACCCGCGCTGCGCGGGCCCGGTATTTCGGCGAAAAGCCCCTTTTCTTGCCAGTGTGGAGACAAAGATGACCTACCGTGCCCCCGTCAAGGACATGCTCTTCGTGATGAAGGAGCTGGCCGGCATCGACGAACTGGCCAGGATGCCCGCGTTCGAGGACGCCGGCTTCGACACCGCGCAGGCGGTGCTCGAGGAGTGCGCGAGGTTCAACGAGGACGTCGTGGCGCCGCTGAACGCCGAGGGCGATCGCAACCCGTCGTTCTTCAAGGACGGCCAGGTCATCGCGACGCCCGGCTTCAAGGAGGCGTTCAAGCAGTTCGGCGAGGGCGGCTGGCAGGGCCTGCAGCACCCGACCGACTTCGGCGGCCAGGGCCTGCCCAAGCTGATCGGCGCCGCGTGCGGCGAGATGATCAACTCGGCCAACGTCAGCTTCGCGCTGTGCCCGCTGCTGACCGACGGCGCCATCGAGGCGCTGCTGACGGCCGGCTCCGACGAGCAGAAGGCCAGGTACCTGCCCAACATGCTCTCGGGCAAGTGGACGGGTTCGATGAACCTGACCGAACCCCAGGCGGGCTCGGACCTGGCGCTGGTGCGCACGCGGGCCGAGCCGCAGGCCGACGGCACGTACAAGGTGTTCGGCACCAAGATCTTCATCACCTGGGGCGAACACGACATGGCCGAGAACATCGTCCATCTCGTGCTCGCGCGCGTCGCGGGCGCGCCCGAGGGCGTCAAGGGCATCTCGCTGTTCATCGTCCCGAAGTTCCTGGTCAACGCCGACGGCTCGCTGGGCGCGCGCAACGACGCGCACTGCGTGAGCATCGAGCACAAGATGGGCATCAAGGCGAGCCCGACCTGCGTGCTGCAGTTCGGCGACCACGGCGGCGCCGTCGGCTATCTCGTGGGCCAGGAGAACCGCGGCCTGGAGTACATGTTCATCATGATGAACGCGGCGCGCTTCGGCGTGGGCGTGCAGGGCATCGCGGTGGCCGAGCGCGCGTACCAGAAGGCGGTCGAATATGCGCGCGAACGCGTGCAGTCGCGCCCGGTCGACGGCTCGATGACGACGGCCGCGCCCATCATCCACCACCCCGACGTGCGCCGCATGCTGATGACGATGCGCGCGTACACCGAGGCCTGCCGCGCGATGGCGCTGGTGGCCGCGAGCGCCTTCGACGCCGCGCACGAGCACCCGGATGCGTCCGTGCGCGCCGAGAACCAGGCGTTCTACGAATTCATGGTGCCGCTGGTCAAGGCCTACTCCACCGAGATGAGCATCGAGGTCGCGAGCCTGGGGGTGCAGGTGCACGGCGGCATGGGCTTCATCGAGGAGACGGGCGCCGCGCAGTACATGCGCGATTCGAAGATCCTGACGATCTACGAAGGCACCACCGCGATCCAGGCCAACGACTTCGTCGGGCGCAAGACCGCACGCGACGGCGGCACCGCCGCCAGGGCGATCGCCGCGCGCATCGAGTCGACGGAGAAGGCGCTGGCCGCCTCGTCGAACAAGGACGCGCAGGCCTTCGGCAAGCGCCTGAAGGCCGCGCGCGAGGCGTTCGTCGACGCCGTGGCGTTCATCGCGAGCAACGCCAAGGGCAGCCCCAACGCCGCGTTCGCCGGCTCGGTGCCGTACCTGATGCTGGCCGGCAACCTGGTGGGCGGCTGGCAGATGGGCCGCGCGTTGCTGGTGGCCGCCGAGCGCACCGGCGACGACGCCGCGTTCATGGCCGCCAAGATCGCCACCGCGCGCTTCTACGGCGACCACATCCTCAGCAAGGCCCAAGGCATCCGCGACTCGATCGTCGACGGCGCCGAAGGCACCCTCGCCATGCCCCTGGAGTCGTTCTGAACATGAATCGTCGTGCCCTTCCCGCCGCGCTGTCGAACCTTCGCCTGCCCGTCATCGGCTCGCCGCTGTTCATCATCAGCAACCCCAAGCTGGTGATCGAGCAGTGCAAGGCCGGCATCGTCGGCTCGATGCCGTCGCTCAACGCGCGTCCGGCCGAACTGCTCGACGAGTGGCTCGCCGAGATCACCGAGACGCTGGCCGCCCACGACCGCGCCCATCCCGAGGCGCCGTCGGCGCCGTTCGCCATCAACCAGATCGTGCACAAGAGCAACGACCGCCTCGAGCACGACATGCAGGTGTGCGCCAAGTACAAGGTGCCCATCATCATCACGTCGCTGGGCGCGCGCGAGGACGTCAACGCCGCGGTGCATGGCTGGGGCGGCATCGTCCTGCACGACATCATCAACAACACGTTCGCGCACAAGGCGATCGACAAGGGCGCCGACGGCCTGATCGCCGTGGCCACGGGCGCGGGCGGCCATGCCGGCGTCAAGAACCCGATCGCGCTGATCCACGAGATCCGCGAGTGGTTCGACGGCCCGCTGGCGTTGTCCGGCGCGATCGCCACCGGCGACGGCGTGCTGGCCGCGCAGGCGATGGGCGCGGACTTCGGCTACATCGGCTCGGCCTTCATCGCCACCGACGAGGCGCGCGCGTCCGAGGACTACAAGAAGATGATCGTCGCCTCCACCAGCGACGACATCGTCTACTCCAACCTGTTCACGGGCGTGCTGGGCAACTACCTGCGCGGCTCGATCACGCAGGCCGGCCTCGACCCCGACAACCTGCCCACCAGCGACGCGAGCAAGATGAACTTTGCCGGCGCGGGCGCCGCCAAGGCCTGGAAGGACATCTGGGGCGCGGGCCAGGGCGTGGGCGCGGTCAAGGGCATCGTGCCGGCGGCGACGCTCGTGAAGCGCCTGTCCGACGAGTACGCGGCCGCGCGCCGGCGCCTCGCGCTCGCCTGAGCGCAGGCGCGCGCGTCGCGCGCGACCCTCGTGGCAATCGAAAGGCGCCCCGCGGGGCGCCTTCTTCATGCGGAGGACGTCCTGCGCAGGCGCCCGGTCGAGCGCCCCAGCGGGGGCTGGGCGGCCAGCCAGCGGCGCGCCGCGGCGTCGCTCGGGAACGCGTGCGTCTCGTACAGGCCGTGCAGGAACGAGTCCGCCCTCGGATGGGCGAACGGCACCAGGCGCTCGTCGGTCGTCAGCAGCACGAGGTAGATGTTCGGGTTCGAGTAGCGCGCGCCGTAGCGGATCGCGGCGATCGGGTCGCAGGCCTCGGGCTCGATCGAGTGGTCGTCGATGGCCAGCAGATCCTTGATGACGAACTGCAGGCCGTCGAAGCGCGGGTCGGCGCAGATGTCCTCCGCCGAGCGCACGTACTCCTCGGCCGTGACGAAGCCGGTGAAACGGGTCGCGACCCCTCCGGGTTCCCAGACGTTGGTGAAAGCCATCGCGCGTCCACATCCAGGCGGGCAAGGCGCCGACATGGCGCCTGTCCCGGAGCTGAATATTGAACCTGACGCCGACCCCCGGCAAGGGCCGGTTCAGGGC
>DATCRO010000215.1:0-13713 GCA_036569025.1 Burkholderiaceae bacterium | reverse complement strand
GCCACGGCCGGCGCGCTCGCCGCGCCCACGCGCGTGTGCGTCGCGCCCGTGGTCTCGTCCAGCACCGCGGGCGCGTTCGTCGTCGGCAACGGCACGCCGGCCAGCTGCACCGCGGCCGCGCTGCAGTCGGCCATCAACGCCGCGTCTGTCATCACGTTCAACTGCGGCAGTGCCGCGACCACGATCCCGGTCTACACGACCTTGCAGGTGCCCGCCACGCGCTCGACCGTCATCGACGGCGGTGGCCTCGTGACGCTCGACGGCGGTGGCCGCACGCGGCTGATCGAGGTCTACAGCGCGAACTACCGCGCCACGAGGACGGGCCTGACGCTCCAGCACATCACGCTGGCCAACGGCAAGGCCGCCGGCACGAAGTACGTCGCCCCGAACCCGAGCAACGCGAGCTGCTCGTTCGGCTGGGCCGACGGCGCGGGCGGCGCGATCTACGTGCGCGACGCCGTGCTGCACACGATCGACGTGACCTTCCGCAACAATGCCGCTGCCACGCCGGGCCCCGACGTCGGCGGCGGCGCGATCTACGCGCTCGGCTCGGTGGACGTGTCCGTCATCAGCTCGACCTTCGACGGCAACAGCGGCGCCAACGGCGGCGCGGTCGGGCTGCTGCAGAGCGACGGCCGCTTCTACAACTCGTCGTTCACCAACAACCAGGCCAGCGGCACCGGCGCGAACTACGTCGGCGGCGCGGCCCAGGGCTGCGCGGGCGTGGCCGGCGCGAACCAGGGCGGCGCGGGCGGCAACGGCGGCGCGATCGTCATCGACGGCGGTTCGGACGTGAACCAGACCGTCTGCGGCAGCACCTTCGCCGACAACACGGCCGGCGAGTTCGGCGGCGCGCTGTTCCGCACGGCCGACGGCGCGGCGCGGCCGACCACCTTCGACCGCTCGGTGTTCCAGGCCAACCGCGCCAAGACCGGCGGCGCGCTGTACGTGCAGAACGCGAACCCGCTGGTCATCACCGCCTCGACGCTCGCCAACAACGTCGCCTCCACCGCCGCCGGCGCCGCCGACCTGATCAACGACAACCTGCAGGTCACCAACACGACCTTCGCGGGCAACGTCGCCAGCAAGGGCGTCGGCGGGGCCCTGCAACTGTCCAACGCGAGCGCGAGCGGCTTCATCCGCAACGCGACGTTCAGCGGCAACCAGGCCAGCGGCGGCCCGGGCTACTTCAGCGCGGCGATCTTCGGCGCGATGACGTTCCCGGTCACCAACACCGTGTTCGCCAACAACCTCAGCAAGGACGGCGGCTCGCCGATGCAGTGCTTCTTCTCGCCGGGCTCGGGCACCGACGACATGCAGTGGCCCATCAAGCGCCCGGTCGGCGGCCTGAACGACAACAGCTGCATCACCGGCATCCGCTTCGCGGATCCGCTGCTGGGCGCGCTCGGCAACAACGGCGGCTACACGCCCACGATCGTGCCCGGCTCGAGCAGCCCGCTGCGCAAGGCCGGCCACAACTGCCCGGCGACCGACCAGCGCGGCGTCGCGCGCAACACGGCGCAGTGCACGATCGGCGCCGTGGAGTGAGGGCGCCTCACGCGCCGCGCGCGTAGGCCGCGAGGCCCTCGGCCAGCGCGGCGAACGTGACGGCGCAGCGCGGGCTGTCGCGCAGGTCGGCGTGCATCGCGATCCAGGTCTCCAGGGTCAGCGAGACCGACGACTTGAACAGCCGCACCATGGCCGGATCGCGTCCCGCGAGCCGTGCCTGGCACAGCCCGATGCCCAGCCCCGCGCGGATGGCGGCCAGCTGCGCCACGTCGCTGTCCGTGCGGAACGCGAAGCGCTCGCGCGTTATCGCCGGAAAGCGTTCCTGGAAGCGGCGGATGTAGGCCGTCTCGGTGTCCCAGCCGATCAACGCATGGCGCGCCAGGTCCTCGACCGACTTGGGCGTGCCGTGCCGCTCGAGGTAGCGGCGGTGCGCATGCAGGCCCACGTCGATCGCCGCCACGCGTCTGGCGACGAGCGCGTCCTGTGACGGCGCCACCATCCGCACCGCGATGTCGGCGTCGCGGCGCAGCAGGTTCTCCACCTTGTTGGACGGCACCAGCTCGACGACGAGCTCCGGGTGTGCGTCACGAAGGTTCGCGAGGATGGGCGGCAACACCTCGATGCTGACGATCTCGCTGGCCGTCAACCGCACCGTCCCGCGCGCGCCGCCGCCCTGGCTGGACGCGACGCGGCGCAGCGCCGCGGCCGTGGCCGCGAGGTTGCTCGCGTAGGGCTTGAGCTCGAGCGCCGCGTCGGTCGGCGTGAAGCCGTCGAACGAGCGCGTGAACAGCTTGAGCTGCAGCGCGGCCTCGAGGCTGTCGACATGGCGGCCCACGGTGGGCTGCGTCATGCCCAGCGCGCGGCCCGCTGCCGACAGCGAGCCCGTCTCCAGCACCGCCATGAAACTGCGGTACCACTCCCAGTTCGGTTCGATGTCGGCCACGGTATGCGAAATCGTATAGCACCAATGCGATTCTAGGCAATTTTCAAATGCCCAGGCTTTCCGCAAACTGCGTCCATCGCAGCAAACCCCCAAGGAGAAAAGTCATGTCCAAGACCGCCCTGTTCGGTGCCGCCGGCGCCATCGGCCAATCCATCGCCCAGGCGCTCGCCGCGCAAGGCAAGCCCTATCGCGTCGTCGGCCGCTCCGGGGCCAGCCTGCGCAAGAGCTTCGGCGCCGACCCGCTCGCCGAGGTCGTCACCTGGAACCCCGACGCGCCCGAGTCGGTGCGTGCCGCCGCCGACGGCATCGACACCATCGTCTACCTGGTCGGCGTGAACTACTGGCAGTTCGAACTGCACCCGCCGCTGATGCGCAAGACCCTCGAGGGCGCGATCGCCGCGGGCGTGCGCAACTTCATCCTGATCGGCACCGTGTACCCGTATGGCCGCGCCGGCGGCGCGCCGATCCGCGAGGACCAGCCGCGCACGCCGCACACCTTCAAGGGGCAGATGCGCAAGGCGCAGGAAGACCTGCTGCTGCAGGCCCATGCCGAGGGCCGCATCAACGCCACGGTGCTGCGCCTGCCCGACTTCTACGGCCCCGGCGTCGACAAGAGCCTGCTGGACGGCGCCGCCAGGGCCGCGGTCCAGGGCGGCACGGCCGACATGGTGGGCCCGCTCGACGTGCCGCATGAATTCGTCTTCGTGCCGGACGTCGGCCCCGTCGTCGCTCGAATCATCGACACCCCGGCGGCGCAGGGCCGCGTGCTGCACCTCGCGGGCGCGGGCGTGACCTCGCAGCAGGCGATGGTGCAGGAGATGGAGCGCCAGACGGGTCGTCCGCTCAAGCGCCGCGTCGCCGGCAAGACGCTGCTGCGCATCCTGGGGCTGTTCAACCCGCTCATGCGCGAGATGGTGGAGATGCACTACCTGCTGACCGACCCGGTGGTGATGGACGACAGCCTGCTGCAGTCGCTGATCGGCCCGATCCGCAAGACGCCGCATGTCGAGGGCATCCGCCGCACGCTGGCCGCGGTGGCGCAGCCGGAGAAGGCGCTCGCGACGGCTTGACCGGCGTCCTTGCGAGCCGGCCGCTCAGTCGGCCCGCTTGCGCAGGTACATCTGCTGGTCGGCGTGGCGCACCAGGGTCTCCACGTCCTGCCCGTCCTCGGGGTAGACGGCCACGCCGACGGCCGCGCCCAGCGCCGGTTCGAGCGTCTTGCTGCCGGTCAGCACCTCCAGCGGCTGGCGCAGCACCTGCTCGATCTTGATGCGCACCTGCTCGGCGTCCTCGCGGCGTTCGATCGCGTCCAGCAGCACGAGGAACTCGTCGCCGGCGAAGCGCGCCACGAGGTCGCCGCCGTCGACGGCCGCAGCGAGCCGGCGGCCCAGCTCCTGCAGCACCGCGTCGCCGATGTCGTGGCCGAACTCGTCGTTGATCTTCTTGAAGTGGTTGATGTCGACGAACAGCACGCCGAACGGCCGCGGGTCGCCGCGGCGGCGCTGGGCGACGATGCGGTCCTCGACACGCCGGACCAGCGCCTCGCGGTTGGCCAGGCCGGTGAGCGGGTCGGTCAGCAGGCGGCGCTGCATGTCGGCGAAGCTGCGCTCCAGGTCGCCGAGTTCGTCCTTGCGAAGCGATGCCGCGAACGGCGCGGTGCTGCCTGCGCCCACCTGGCGCGCGGCGGCCGCCAGGCGGCGCAGCTCGCGCGTGACGGTCGACAACACCAGCGTGCCGGTCAGCATGACGAAGATCGACGCGATCACGGCCAACAGCACGGTGCGGCGGAAGTTGTCGATGATGCCGTGCAGGAAGTCCTTGCGCGGGACGGCCACCATGATCAGCCAGTCGAGCCCGGCATCGTCGGTCAGGCGCGCGTAGCCCACCTGCACGGCGGAGCCGTCGGGCGCGGTGAAGACCGTGGTGTGCGGGCGCGAGTCGCCGGCGGGTTCGGCCAGGCCGCGCACCGCGGCGTAGGTCGCGCGCACCAGCGGATCGGCGCTGTCGGCCGCGTTCAGCCGCACGTCGGCGCCGTCGGGCTTCTTGCGGATGTGCGCGCCGCGCGAGACGCCGATCAGGTTGCCGTCCTTCTCCATCACCATGGCCACGCCGTTGGCGCTGAGGGCCAGGCGTTGCAGGAAGGAGGTGACCTGCTGCAGCGACAGGTCGGTGGCGACCACGCCCTTGAAGGCGCCGGCCTTGTCGTTGACGCGCCGCGCGCGCGTGGCCACCAGCTGCTGCAGCTTGAAGTCGATGTAGATCGAGGTCCAGGTCTGCAGCGTGACCGCGGCGCCGGCCTTGTACCAGGGCCGCTCGCGCGGCTCGAAGATGCGCGACTCGACGTCCGGGCGGCCCAGGTCGCCCGCGATCCCGCTGTAGTGGTAGAGGCTGCGCGGGCCGGCGCCTTCCGTGCGCAGGCGCAGCTCGGCGTCGTTCTCCGACGAGCGCCACAGTCCGATGAAGCGGCCGTCGCGGTCGCCGTAATAGGCGTAGTTGTTCGGGTCGCGGTGCACCGACGTCGCCAGCCAGAAGCGTTCGCGCAGGGCCGGCAGCTCGCCCGCGATGGACTCGGGGGCCGGGATGCCCTTGGGGAACGCCACCTCCAGCACCGCGGCCGAGCCCGACACGTGCCCCTCGACCGCCTGCTCGATGCGGTGCACGGTCTCTGTGAGGAGCTGCCCGGACAGGTCGTCGACCGTGTCGCGGCCGGCGGCATACGACAGCACGCCGATGACGATGGCCGTGCCGAGCACGAGCACGAGGTAGGGCAGCGTGAGCAGGGCCCGCAGGGGCAGGCGCGAGAGGAGCTTCATCTAGTTCTTGAATCCATCGCCGGGTCGCGGCGACGGTGCGGCGTCCCCCTCCAGGGCCCGCCCGTCGCGCGCTTGGGGCCGATTGTGGCCTGGACCGGACGCTGGATCCGCCCGCAGCGTTGGGCGTGCCGGCGCGACGGGCACCGAAAGGCAGGCGCAAGTCACGCCCGGCCGCATCCGCCAAGCCTGCGCGGACGCGGCATCCCCCGAGTCTCGAGGGGCGCAGGCCGTTGATCGCGCTGCTCATCAGTGCTAGCTTGCCCGGCGCGGCCATGGTGGTCGCGAAGGGGAAGACGATGAAGCGTGTTTTCTTGACGGGCTTGATCGCGGCCACGCTCGCATGCGCGACGGCGACGATGCCCACCCCCGCGCGGGCGGGCGACTGGCCGATGGCGGCCGGCGACTTCTGGGAGATCACGGGGGTCCACGTGAAGGACGGCGGCGAGCTCGCGTATGCGAACTTCCTGGCGACCGAATGGAAGGCGGACCAGGAGTACGCGAAGTCCAAGGGCTGGATCAAGGGCTACATGATCCTGAGCAACTCCTACAACCGCAAGGGCGAGCCCGACCTGTACCTGGTGGTCATCAGTGAACGCCTGGCAAGCGGCGCCGAGTCGGAGAAGCGGGGCGACGAATACATCGCCTGGAAGAAGAAGAGCAACGCGCAGCTGGTCAAGGAGTCGGGCAACCGGCTGGAGGTGCGCGAGATCGAGAGCGGCATGCTCCTGCAGGAGCTCAAGATCAAGTGACGGCGCCGGCCCGCGCGCTTCGGCGCCGGGCCTGCGCAGGGCAAGCCCGCGTCGAAAGTCAGGCCGGCCGCGCCAGCCATCGATCGCCAGAAGCCCGCACTTTGCGCCGCAGGCCGATCGCGGCGACAATGGCGGTGCATGATTTCCGAGCAAAATCAACAAGTTAGCCCCTGGCGCCTGTCCGTCGCCCCGATGATGGATTGGACGACGGGTGCGAATTCATGCGGGTTTGCGGGGCGCTGGTAGCGAACCGGTAGCACTGACCACTGCGTGCAGACGCCTGCGCTCGGGCCTTCTGAAGGCCGTGGTGACGGGTCGATGCCGTTACCTGAAACTCTTGTTGTTGAGTAATATCCCCTCATATCAGAGGAGGCAACTTGGCAAAAAAGAGCGAGGATGCGCTGACGCGCAAGGATCTTGACGCCTTCGTCGATCGTCGCCCCTTCAACGTGGCGGTCGTCGAAGAAGTGGGTCGAACCGTAAGATGGTTGATCGCGTTCGGCGCGGCGATTGCCTTCTTTCACTACTTGACGCTGATCATGAGCTCCCTGGCGGGAAAGACGACGACCGCCAATGTCGTGCTGAACATGCTCGGTAGCCTGAACTTTTCGTCGTCGCTCGCCTGGGCGGGCACGGTAAGTGCTGTCGCGTATGGAGCAGGTCAGAAGAGCCTGCGAAAGCGCACGGTCAACAATCTGCACGCGCATATTCGCGAGCTGGAGACTCGACTGGATCCAAACCGTACCTCAAGCGAACTCGCTACGACCGGCGAAACCAACCCAAAGGACCAATGATGAACGCACTGCCCGGCCTCATCTCGCTCGCGATCCTTGTGTACTTGGTGCTTGGACCGCTCAACGAGCTGCGCGTGGATTACCTGCGCCATCGTCTGTTTGTGATTCGTACCAGGCTGTTCGAGGAAGCTGCAGCTGAGCGTATCTCGTTTGACAGCCACGCGTACCAATACACGCGCACCGTCATCAATGGCATGTTGCGCTTTGGACATCGGGTTAGTTTTGCCCGGGCGCTGACTGCTCGCTTGGTGATGAAAAAGGCTGACGTTCGGACGGCGGTCAAGTGCCAGCAATGGGCAATGGACAAGTCCACTGATGGAGAGCGCGAGATTGCTCAGCGATATCTGCGCGACGCCAACATCGCCGTCATGAAGCACCTTGCGACTTCGCCATTCGTCGGTCTGATGCTGATTCCGGCGATCGCGTGGATCCTCATGGTCGCGGCAGGATTCAGCGTCTTCACGTGGATCTTGCGCCTGACGCCGACGCTGCAATTGAAGCTGGATCAGGCAGCGTTCGAGGAAGGTCGCATCGTGCGGGATCACCGAGAGCTCGGAACGTCTGCAACTGCGTTTTGAGTGCGTCGTCAAGCGCGAAGGGCCCGGATGAGCGGGCCCTTTTTTATTGGCGCTGACGGCTTCAATGGGATGGCGCACCTGCGCTCGCCACTTCCCCTTGACTGGGATAATGCTGGCCTTCCCCTGAACCTCCCTGGTAGCACTTCGCGCGATCGATGCCCCTGCGCAGGTAGCAAATCGATAGCGAGCGCGGAGTGTATCCCAGGGAAAGTTTGTGCATTTTCGTGATGCACGTGAGCACCCGAAATGCCGGAATCTTTTGATAAATCAACGCCTTACAGTCTGTGGCGGCTCTCCATTGCACCGATGATGGATTGGACCGACCGTCACTGTCGCTACTTCCACCGCCTGATCACGCGCAAGACGCTGCTGTACACCGAGATGGTGACCACCGGCGCGCTGCTGCATGGCAACCAGCCGCGGCACCTCGACTTCAACGACGAGGAGCACCCGGTCGCGCTGCAGTTGGGCGGCAGCGAGCCCGACGCGCTGGCGGCCTGCGCGAAGCTGGCGCAGGAATGGGGCTACGACGAGGTCAACCTCAATTGCGGCTGCCCCAGCGAGCGGGTGCAGCGCGGCGCGTTCGGCGCGTGCCTGATGCGCGAGGCCGAGCTGGTGCGCGACAGCGTCGCGGCGATGCGGGATGCCTGCACGCTGCCGGTGACGGTCAAGCACCGCATCGGCATCGACAAGGTCGAGAGCTACGACTTCGTGCGCGACTTCGTCGGCACCGTGGCCGAAGGCGGCTGCACGGTGTTCATCGTGCACGCGCGCAACGCCTGGCTGCAGGGCCTGAGCCCGAAGGACAACCGCACGATCCCGCCGCTGCGCTACGAGTTCGTCTACCGGCTCAAGAAGGATTTCCCGGAGTTCACCATCGTGCTGAACGGCGGCGTGAAGGGCGACGACGCGATCGCGGCGCACCTGGAGCACGTCGATGGCGTGATGATCGGCCGCGAGGCCTACCACGACCCATGGTGCATGGCCGACTGGGACGCGCGCTTCCTGGGCGGCCCCGCGCGCGAGCGCTCGCGCGAGGAGGTCGAGGCGGCGATGGTCGAGTACCTGGAGCGGCTGCAGTCCGCCGAGCACCACTGGTCGCAGGCCTCGCGCCACATGCTGGGATTGTGGAACGGCGTCACGGGCGCGCGGCGCTGGCGCCAGGTGTGGTCGGACCACAAGATGAAGACGCTGGCGCCGTCGGAGGTGTCGCGGCTCGCGCACGCCGGTGCGCCGAGGCCGGCGGTCGCGGCCTGAGGCGGGCCGCGCAGGAGCGAAAAAGGGCAGCCTCGGCTGCCCCTTGCGTCGGCGCGGTGGCGCTCAGGCGTTGGCCAGCGCGTCGTCGATCTTGTCCTTGACGCGGTGCAGGCCGCGCAGCAGCGAGGTCTGGTCCAGCATCGCCTGCGGCGCCAGCTTCATGGCGACCTCGTCGAGGCGCCCGGGGTCGTTGACGATGGTGTGGGCGAGGGCGGACAGCACGCAGATGTAGCGGTGCGACACCCGCGGCAGGCGGCCCGTCGTGTGGATGCTGATGTGGTGGCGCACGCTGGCGACGGCCGCCGGCGTCAGGCCCCAGGCCTCGCACAGGTTGGCGCCGACATCGTCGTGGCCGCAGCCGAAGACGTCGCGCTCCATCTCGGCCAGGTGCACGTCGTCGCGGGCCGAGGCGAGCATCGGGGCGTATTTCTCGGGCGCGTGCTTGTACAGCACGGCCTTGCCGCATTCCTCGAACAGGCCGGCGGTGTGCGCGCTCCAGGCCTCCATCGACAGCGCCTGGGCGAGCCGGCCCATCAGCAGGCCGCGGATGCTCGCGCGCTCCCACACGGCCAGCAGCTGCGGCACCTGCGGGAAGGCGGCCTGCAGGCCGGTCTCGTAGGCGATGGCCGAGATCTCGCGCACGCCCAGGTAGGTGACGGCCTGCTGCACGCTCTGCACGCGACCCTTGAGCCCGTACAGCGGCGAGTTGACGGCCTTCATCACGGCGGCCGCGAACGACATGTCGCCCTCGATCAGGCTGCTGATGGCGTTCAGGTTGATGTCGTCCTCGCGCAGCAGCGCAGCGAGCTTGACCAGCGACTGCGGCTGGGCAGGCAGGTCGAACTCGAGGTTCACGGGACGGTTGTCTTGCGTCATGGGCACTCCGCGGCGGTCACACTGAGGGACGGTCAGCCTGGATGCTAGTCCTTCCAGGGCGTCCGGCGCGGGCGAAATGGGTGCCAAAAGGCATCCGTTTGTCGCGATGACAATGCAGGGCACGGCGCCTGCCGAGAAGGGGCGCCCGCCACCTCGTCCCACCCCCTGCGAACACATGATCCACTGGCCCGCCGCCGCTTTCTCCAACCTGGCCATCTGGGCCATCGCCGCCGTGGCGACCGCCTGCGTCATCGTGCGGCCGGGCCGCTGGCCCGAAGCCGTCTGGGCCGTGGGCGGCGCGCTGGCGCTGCTGCTGACGGGCCTGCTGCCCCTGTCGACGGTGATGCAGGCCGTGCTCGAGGGCACCGACGTCTACCTGTTCCTGACCGGCATGATGCTGCTGTCGGAGCTGGCGCGCCGCGAGGGGCTGTTCGACACCCTGGCCGGCTGGGCGGTGCGCCACGCCGGCGGTTCGGCGCGGCGGCTGTTCGCGCTGGTCTACGGCATCGGGGTGCTGGTGACGGTGTTCATGTCCAACGACGCGACCGCGGTCGTGCTCACCCCGGCCGTCTACGCCGTCGCCAAGCGGGCCGGCGCGCGGCCGCTGCCCTACCTGTTCGCCTGCGCGCTGATCGCCAACGCCGCCAGCTTCGTGCTGCCGATCTCCAACCCGGCCAACCTCGTCGTGTTCGGCGAGCACATGCCGCCGCTGGTGGCCTGGCTGCGCGCCTTCGCGCTGCCATCGCTGGCCGCCGTCGTCGCGACCTGGGCCGTGCTGGCGCTGCTGTTCCGCGGGGAGCTGGCCGAGCCGGTCGACCACGACTCGCACGTGCCGCGCCTGTCGGGCACGGGCCGGCTGGCGGCCATCGGCATCGGCGGGGTGGTGCTGGCGATGCTCGCGGCCTCGGCGCTCGGCTTCCCGCTGGGCGCCCCCACGCTGATCGCCGCGGGCCTGGCCATCGCCGCCGTGCAGGCGAGCAAGCGCGAGGCGCCCTGGGGGCTGCTGCAGCACGTCTCGTGGAGCGTGCTCGCGCTGGTCGCCGGCCTGTTCGTGCTGGTGGCCGGCGTCGGACGGACGGGGCTGCTGTCCGCGCTGACCGAGCTGCTGCGCGCGGCCGCGCACGCGGCGCCGCGCGAGACCGCGTGGGGCGCGGGCGCCATCGTCGCCTTCGCGTCCAACCTGATGAACAACCTGCCCGCCGGCCTGATCGCCGGCACGTCCGTCAACTCCGGGATGATGCCCGACGTCGTGCGCGCGGCCGTGGCCATCGGCATCGACCTCGGGCCGAACCTGTCGGTGACCGGTTCGCTGGCCACCATCCTGTGGCTGGTGGCGCTGCGCCGCGAGGGCGAGCACGTGTCGGCCTGGCAGTTCCTGAAGGTGGGGGCGGTGGCGATGCCGGTGGCGTTGGTGGCGGCGCTGGCGTGCCTGTGACGCGCAGCTGTCGGCGATGCCGCGGGCGTCCCGGGCCGAAGGCTGCATCAGGCGCGGCGCTTCGTCCAGGACAGCAGGAAATGCGTGACCGGACTCACGGGCCTTCTTCGGTGCGGCGCGGGCTCAGCCCGCCCGTGTCTGCGCCCATTCGCTGTCGCGGCCGCTGCGCGTCTCGCGTCCGACGTGGGCGGCGACGCGTTCACGGGCGCAGTCCCAACCGTGCGAGTCGGGCAGGCGCAGGATGCGTCCCTTGCGGTTGCGCACTTCCAGCCAGGACTGGTCGTCGCGCGAGAGGATGTCGATGTAGTCCTCGAAGCCCGCCCAGCCCGCCGTGCTCCAGTTCGGCGCGTCGAGCCCGGACGGTGAGCCGCTCATGCGCAAATGGAACCATGGCTGGGGCGGTCGGTCGAGCGCGAGGAGGTCGGCCCAGCGGCGAAAGTTGGCCAGCGGCGGCGGGCGGCCTTCGGCCGTCAGCTCGCAGGCGTACATCGGGATGACCTGCAGGACGCCGTCGTCCTCGAGGATGCCGCGCAGCAGGCGGCGCTCGGGGCCGCGCACGAAGCCCAGCGTGTCGAACGGCGCGATGGCGGCCGGCAACGCGAAGGTGGACGCCGTCTCGCGCCGCAGGTCGACGGCGTCGAGCGCGGCCAGGATGCGGTCGACCAGCGCCGGGTCGGCATCGCCGTCCACGCCCAGCAGCAATTGCGGCGGCGCCTCCTCGTTGGCGAAGGCGTGCAGCGTGGTGTCCGGCGTCTTCAACTCGAGACGCATCCAGCCCGCAAGCGCGTGCTCGTCGAAGCCGGCGATCTCGAGCGTGGGATTCATCGTGCGGAAAAGGTCCTGGAAGGTCATCGACGCGAAGTGCTGGATCATTGCATGGCGAGGCCGGCGCGGCCAGCGCGGCAGCGCGGCAAACGGCGGGGTTTCGCGCGCTCGGGGCGCGCGGGTGAGGCGATCGGACGCGCCGGCGCCGGCACACAGGCAGCCCTCGCCTCGCGTCACGCGCGCCGCCCAGGCCCTCGCGGCGCAGGATGCGCATGGCCCCGCCTGCCGCACATCCCCAGGATGCGCCCTGGGGAGGGCTAGAAGACGTCGATCGTCGTCACGCTCAACGCCGGCAGCGACACGCTGAACGACGTGCCCGACACCGCCTGCGTGCCCGCGGACACGGGCTTGACGGGGTTCTGGCCCGACGCGGACGACGCGCTGATGCGCCACAGGTGCGCGGTGCCGGTGACGTTCAGCCCCGAGAACGCGACCTGCTGCGTGGCCGTCGACCGGTTGATCGCGACGAACACGGCGCGGCCGGCGTGCGCGCTGTCGGTGCTGGCGTAGGCCGCGACGGCCTGCACGTTGCTCGACGCGGCCTGCACCGCGGTGTCCCCGAAGACCGCGCTGCCGCCGTCGAAGCCGCGGAAGGCGCGGAACGCGGCCAGGCAGAAGGGCTCGTCGCTGCCGAGCGGCCAGTACGTGGCGGCGCGCACGCCCTGCGCGCCGAAGATGCCGAGGTTGTCGGCCTGCGCGAGCGTGCCCGCGATGTGCTTGCAGCCGCCGTTGTTGTACTCGGTGATGCCCAGCCCGACGCCCGGATCGGACGCGGCGATCTTGGCCTGCAGGCGCGGCAGCAGCCGAATCGGGCCGCCCAGCACGTCGTGGATCCAGGACGACTCCGAGTAGCTCGCGTCCCACAGGCTGCGCGGGCTCTGCGCGATGGCCTGCACCTGTGCGTCGGTCAGCGACGCGGTGTTCAGGCTGGTGATGCGGTTGCCGGACGGATCCCTGGCTTCGGAGTACCAGTGGAAGTCGTAGATGTCGACCAGTGGCTTGCCGTAGCTCGCGCTGGCCGTCTTCAGCGCGGCCAGGTACTTGTCGGCGAACCAGTTGGCGCCCGAGGGCGTCGCCCCGAGCTCGCCCTGCCATGAGTACAGGCCGCCGAAGCCGTAGTGTGCGGGCCCGACGATGGTCATGCCGGGGAACTGGTCCTTCAGCGCCTTGGTGAGCGCGATGGTCCTGGCGATGTACGCGTCCGACGAGATCGGCGTGCTGCCCTGGATCTCCAGGTGCGTGGAGTTCCACAGCTCGGGCTCGTTGTCGAGCTGCACGAGCGTGGGCGTCGCGGCGTTCGCGGCGAAGATGCCCTGGCCAGCGAACTTCTGGTCGAGCGCCCACGCGAACTCGTCCATGTAGACGGCGTTGTCGGATGTCGGCGGCGACGTCGTGAAGGCCGCGGCCGATTGCGTGCTCTTCTTGAAGACCACCGGCTTGAATCGCGTGGTGTCGGGCGGATTGGACGTGCTGACCGGGCCGGCCTCGTCGGCCGATACCCAGCCCTGCATCTGCAGGGTCACCAGGCTCGCGCTTCCCGCGGCACGGTCGGCCGCGATCAGCGCGCGCACGGCCTCGGCGGGCACGTTGCTGCTGCTCAGGTAGTTGTCGCTCTCGTACAGGTAGTCGCTGCCGGCGTTGGAGGCGTTGTTCTCCCAGTTGTAGGCCGTCCAGCGGTTGCCGCCCGCGCGATCGAGCGTGACCAGCGGCGGCGCGTTGGCGATGCCCGTGGCGAAGTTCAGGCCGTAGATCCAGGGCGAGATTGCGTGGGTCGAGGCGGGCGTCAGCGTGATGGTCACGTCGGGGGTGGGCGACGGCGCGGGCGGCGGGGTCGGCGTGGGCGCCGGGGGCGGTGCGGGAGTCGGTGCCGGTGGGGGCGGCGGCGTGGGGACCGGTGTCGGTGCGGGTGTCGGGGACGGCGCGGGCGTCGGCGT
>DATCRO010000214.1:0-4932 GCA_036569025.1 Burkholderiaceae bacterium | reverse complement strand
GCCTCGAGCCGCTCGACGCGCGCCGCATCCAGCTGGCCGCCTGGCGCGCCATGGCCACGGAGGACATCCCCGCATGACCGATTCCACCACCTGGCCCCCGGCGTTGCCGCTGGTGGCGATCCTGCGCGGCCTGCAGCCCGAGCGAGCGCTCGACGTGGCGCGCGTGCTGTTCGACGCGGGCTTCCGCGCGCTCGAGGTGCCGCTGAACCGCCCCGGCGCGGTCGCCGCCATCGCCGCGATCGTGCCGCAGGCGCCGGCCGACGCGTGCATCGGCGCGGGCACCGTGCTGGAGACCGCGCAGGTCGACGCCGTCGGCGACACCGGCGCCACGCTCATCGTGTCGCCGCATTTCGATGCGGCGGTCGTGAGCCGTGCGCGCGAGCGCGGCATGCGCACGGTGCCGGGCGTGTTCACCGCGTCCGAGGCGTTCGCGGCCTGGCGCGCGGGCGCCGACGCGCTGAAGATCTTCCCCGCCGAGGCGATGACGCACGCGGGCCTCGCGGGCCTGACCACGGTGCTGCCGCCGGGCCTGCCGCTATGGCCGGTCGGCGGCATCGTGCCTGGCAACGTCGCCCTGTGGCGCCGCGCTGGCGCCACCGGCTTCGGCCTGGGCGGCGGCCTGTTCAAGCCCGAGTTCAGCGTGGCGGAGATCGCTTCGCGCGCACGGGCGTACGTGGACGCGTGGCACGCGAGCGCGTGACGCGCGGGCGCGTCCCCGCGTGGATTTCAAGCCCCGGGCATTCCCGCGCTTGAACGCGCGGCGGGCGATGCCAACTCCGGCGCCACGGGCCTGTCGCCCGGCACCGGAGGCCCATGCTCTTTCCCGAACACCCCAAGCCAGTCAGCCGTCGCCGCGCCGTCGCCGAGATGACCGTGGCCGCCAGGCAGGCCGCGGCGATCACGCCGGGGCATGTCCTGGTGCTGCCCGCCACTGCGGCGTCGCCGCCGGCGCCCGTGCAGTCGACCGGCGCCGACGATCCGCCGGTGTCTCCGCGACGCCACGACACCCCGATTTGAGGGAAGCGCGGCGCGGGGCGCGTCCCTAGACTGGCGTCGTCCCTTCAACCGAACGCGCGCCGCCATGGACGTCCTCACCCGCCTCGCGGCGCTGATCATCGCCATCCTCCTGGCGATCGACGCGTTCTCCGCCGAGCGCAGCGAGACCCTGCGCGTGGAACGGCATTCGCGCAGCGCGCGCTGGCACCGGGAAGACGACTACCGCCTGCACTTCGCCGGCGGCCGGGTCGATTCGTGCAAGGTGGGCTGGCCCGCCTGGAGCGCGTTGCGGGACGGCGACGAGGTCGTCGTCGACACCAGTCGCGTCTTCAAGAGCTGCGACGGCATCCGCCGCGCCGACGAGGCGGGCGCGCGCACGGGCCTGCGCCAGTGGCTGATGCTGCTGCCGATCGCGCTGTTGCTGGCCGCGGCCTTCGGCTGGATCCAGTTCGAGCGCGACCTGCGGGCCGAGCGCCGCTGGTGGTTCGGCTGAGGACGAGCGATGAGCTACGACTTCATGCTGATGCGCCTGGCGCCGACGCCGCGACCCGGCAAGCTCACCGAGCTCGTCGAGGAAAGCGCGCACCAGCCGATCGCCGACGCCGGCCCGTTGCACGCGGCCGTGCGCGCGAGCCCGCTCTTCGCGCCGGGCGCGATCGAGTTCGATGACGAGGGACGGTTCACCTGGAACACGCCGGACGGTGGCCAGGTCGGCGTCAGCGCGATCGCCGACGTCATCAGCCTGCGCATGCACGCTGGCTGGGAATTCGCCGCGCAGCTGTTCGAGCTGGCGCGCGGCATCTGGCCGGACCTGATGCTGCTGGACCTGCAGCAGGATCTCGTCCACGACCCGGCAAGCCTGCGCGCGTGCATCGCACGCGGCGGCCAGGGCAGGGCGCCGCGCGGCGCCGAGGGCGACGGCTGAGCCTCAGTTGCCCGCGCGCTGCGGCGCCGGGCGCGTGCGGAAGAAGGTCATCGGCACCGCCATCGCCTCGTTGATCACCTGCTTCTTGATCTTGCCGACCACGTGCATCTCGCACGGCTTGCAGTCGAAGCGCAGCGTGAGCTTCTCGCTGCCGTTCTGCAGCACCAGCGGCTCGGCGCGCACGGTGCCCTGCACGCCGGTGACGCCCTTGGCCTGCTTGGGGCACAGCGACATCGACCAGCGCACGCAGTGCTTGGTGATCATCAGGCTGACCTCGCCGAGCTCCTCGTGGCTCTCGTAGGCCGCCTCGACCACCTTGACGCCGTGCTTGACGTAGAAGGCATGCGCCGGCTCGTTGTAGACGTTGGCCAGGTAGCTGATCGTGTCCTCGGGGAAGGGCACCGGCGGCTCGACGGGCAGGGCGCGCGGCAGGATCTCGCGCTGGTCCAGGCGCACCTGTTCCAGGCGTTCGAGCGCCTCGCGGCGCAGCGCGTTCAGGCGGCTCGCGGGCACGAACCAGGGCTGCGACGTGGCGATCTTCAGTTCGTTCAGCGAGAAGATGGTGCCGCCGACCTTGGACAGGTGCTCGCGCAGCGCCGCCATGCCGCGCTCGACGTCGCGCGCCGGCTGCAGCTCCAGCAGCGCGTCGGCGTGCGCCGCGAAGCCGCGCTCGTCGGTGACGGACAGGCGCAGGCCGCCTTCGATGTCCGACAGCGTCATCCACGTGCCGATCAGGCGGTCGGCCGACTTGCGTTCCAGCAGGCGATCCCACTGCATGTCGCGGTTGCGGTGCAGCCGGGGCTTGGATCGGATGTCCTTCAGCTCCGACATCGGCTGGTTGGGCACCACGCGCCAGCGGTTGGCCGCGCCGGGCAGCCGCGCGACGACGTTGGCCTGCATGCCCACGAGTTCCTTGTGCAGGTCCAGCCACGTGAGGCCGTCGCCGTTGTTCAGCTGCGCGGCCGGGTCGTCGAGCTCAGCCTCGAAGTGGTCGGCGGCCACCTTGGTGACGTAGCCGATCGCCAGGCCCGCGTGCTTGGGCGTGTCGAAGGCGCCGATGTCCATCTGGCGGCCGTTGACGAAGTAGTCGGTGGACTCGCGGTTGAAGTTGCGATCCGGGTCGGGCGTGAAGCCGAAGATGGCCTTGCCGGCCGACGAGGCGCGCAGCTCGGGCCGGCGCTCCAGCATCTCGTCGATCTGGCGGCGGTAGTGGGCGGTGATGTTCTTCACGTAGCCCATGTCCTTGTAGCGACCCTCGATCTTGAAGCTGCGGATGCCCGCGTCCACCAGCGTGTCCAGGTTGGCCGTCTGGTTGTTGTCCTTCATCGACAGCACGTGCTTGTCGTGCGCGACGATGCCGCCGCTCGCATCGGTGACGGTGTAGGGCAGCCGGCAGGGCTGCGAGCAGTCGCCGCGGTTGGCGCTGCGGCCCGTGTGCGCGTGGCTCAGGTAGCACTGGCCGCTGTAGGCAACGCACAGCGCGCCGTGGATGAAGAACTCCAGCGTGGCGTTGGGCGTGACGGCGGCGATGGCGCGGATCTCGCGCAGGTCGAGCTCGCGCGCGAGCACCATCTGCGAGAAGCCGACGTCCTGCAGGAAGCGCGCCTTCTCGGGCGTGCGGATGTCGGTCTGCGTGCTGGCGTGCAGCTGGATCGGCGGCAGGTCGAGCATGAGCAGACCCATGTCCTGCACGATCAGCGCGTCGGCGCCGGCCTCGTGCACGGCCCAGGCCATCTTGCGCGCGTCCTCCAGCTCGTCGTCGCGCAGGATCGTGTTGAGCGTGATGAACACCTTGGCGCCGTAGCGGTGGGCGTGGCGCGTGAGGCGCTCGATGTCGCGGATGTCGTTGCCGGCCGAGGCGCGCGCGCCGAACGCCGGGCCGCCGATGTAGATGGCGTCCGCGCCGTGGTTCACCGCCTCGATGCCGATGTCGGCGTTCTTCGCGGGCGCGAGCAGCTCGATCTCGGCCGAGAGGGCCGGGGCGGCCGAGGTGAAGTGGAACGGGGACGAATGCATGGTCTTGCTGGCTTCTGGCTCGAAGGGCGCGGGCGACGCCTCGTGGGCGGCGGGCGCGGGGCGCGGCGATGGCGGGCGGAGGGCCCGGCGATGCGCGCTTCAGGGGGCCGGGAGGCCGGTGGCGCGCCGAATGGCGGATTATCGCAGGAAGGGCGGATTTGCGCACCTGCGCGCCCGGTCGCGACACCCGGCCGTCATCGCTGCCGGCATAGACTGCCCGGCCGTGACCCATCCGCTCCTCGCCCGCCTGCGCGACGCCGCGCGCCAGAACGCCGTCCCCGCCGCCGTGCTGCAGGCGCTGACCCTGGCATTGCTGGTGGCGTACTACCGCTGGGCGCCGGCGCACGAGTTGCTCGAGCGCCTGCTGCGCCTGAAGCTGGCCTGGGGCGCCGCCTACTCGTTCGTGGCCGGCGCGCTGTTCGCCGGGCTGCTGCCGCGCCTGGTCCTGCGCTGGATAGGCCGCGACACCGGCCGCTTCCCGGTCGAGCTGGCCTTCGCGCTGGCGTTCTGGGGCTGGCGCAGCGTCGAGGTCGACCTGATGTACCGCGCCCAGGCCTGGTATTTCGGCGCCGCGGCAGACTGGCCGACCGTGCTGGCCAAGACGGCCGTCGACCAGCTGCTCTACAGCCCGCTGTGGGCCGTGCCGGAGATCGCGCTGGCCTTCGAGTGGAAGGAAGCCGGCTTCTCGTGGCGGCGCATGCGTTCGCGGCTGGACCGCGACTTCTTCACGGTGCGCCTGCCCGCGGCCATCGTCGGCAACGCGATGGTGTGGCTGCCGGCGGTGCCGGCCATCTACTTCCTGCCGACGGCGCTGCAGCTGCCGGTGTCCAACCTGGTCGGCAGCTTCTGGGTGCTGCTGATGATCGTGCTGCTCAAGAGGCAGGGCGACTGATCACGCGAGGATGTACGACGCCGCCCCAGTGGCGATCAGCACGCCTTCCTCGTTGACCAGCCGCATCTGCGTCGATCCGACGCGTCCGCCCAGGCGCGTGACC
>DATCRO010000213.1:0-3585 GCA_036569025.1 Burkholderiaceae bacterium | reverse complement strand
CCATTCGACGAGGAAGTTGGCCGCAGGCACGGACGCGCGCGTGACGCGGCGCGCGCGGGCGGGCGCCGCGTCCGAGGCCGGCGGCGCGGCGTGGAAGCCGGAGGTCACCGGTTCGGCCGCGCGGGCCGGCAGGCTCGCGGCGAGCGCCAAGGCGGCCAGCGCGAGGCAGGCAGGTCGTTTCATGCGGTCTCCTCGCCGCTGACGGGCGCGCTGCCCCGGTACAGGCTGGCCCGGAAGCGCCCCTGCTCCTTGGCCTGGTACATCGCGGCATCGGCGTTGGCGATCAGCGACTCGGGCGTGTCGCCGTCGCCGGGGAACAGGGCGATGCCGGCCGAGAAGCCCATCGCGAGCGACCGGCCCTCGACCGGGAACGGGCGCTTCATCTGCATCAGCAGCTTGTCGGCCAGCTCCATCGCGTTGCGCGGGCCGTCGTGCAGCGCCTCGGCCACCACGATGAACTCGTCGCCGCCCAGGCGCCCCAGCAGGTCGCTCTCGCGCAGGCAGCCCTGCAGCCGCGAGGCGATCTGGCGCAGCAGCTCGTCGCCGGCGGCGTGGCCCATCGAATCGTTGACGGCCTTGAACTTGTCCAGGTCGATGAAGACGACGGCCACCGACCACTTCTGCCGCGCGGCCAGCGCCAGCGAGCGCCGCAGCGCCTCGGTGAGCGCCGCGCGGTTCATCAGGCCGGTGAGCGGATCGTGCTCGGCCAGCGTGCGCAGCCGCGTCTCCAGCCGCTGGCGCTCCGCGAGCTCCTTCTGCAGCGCATCGGTGCGCTGCGACACGGCGCGCCGCAGCGCGCGGTTCCACAGCAGCAGGCCGCCCATCAGCAGGCCGGTGCCGATCGACGCGGCGCCCAGCACGCGCTGCACCTCGGGGCGCTGCCACCACGCGATGTCCGACAGCGGGATCCAGCGCGCGATCATCTGCGCCCGCTCGGCATCGCTGATCTGCGCCAGGCCCTTCTCCAGCACGCGGCCCAGCATCGGCCAGTCCTTGCGGTAGCCCAGCGTCAGCGTCGAGAAATAGCCCGTCTCGCCCGCCACCCGCAGCCCGCCGATGCGGTCGCGCTCGATCAGGTACGACGCCGTGGCCAGGTTGACGACGCACGCGTCGACCTCGCCGAAGGCCAGCTCGCGCAGCCCTTGCGCGGCCGTCTCCACTTCCACCGCCACGACGTCGGGCCAGGTGCGCCGCAGGAAGTCCTCGGCGGCGGAGTTGCGGTCGACCGCGGCGCGCTCGCCGGCCATCTTTGCCAGGTCGCCCGAGCGGTGGTCGTTGCGACGCCGCAGCACCACCGCGGGCGAGCTGACGTAGGCACTCGTGAAGGAGATGAACTGCTCGCGGTCGGCCGTGGGGCGCAGCGACGTGAGCAGGTCGACCTCGCGCCGCTTCAGGCGGTCGATGTTGAGCGCGCGCTCGCCGGCGGACGCAGCCTGGAACTTCAGGCCGGTGTGTTCCTGCACCAGGTCCAGCACGTCGGCCGACAACCCGCGGTGCTGGCCCTGGCTGTCGACGAAGCTGAACGGCGGGAAGTCGCGCTCCGGCGCGAACAGCACCACCGGGTGCCTGGCGACCCACGCCTGTTCCTCGGCGGTCAGCAGCGCGTCGGGCGCGTCCGCGGCGCGCGCGGATGCGCCCGCGAGGCCCGCCAGGGCCGTGCCCGTTCGCAAGAGGACATCACGTCGGTTCAATGCGTGCCCAGTTCGTTGTGACGACGGGCTGCGCTGCCCGTTCGAGGTCGACCCTTCCAGTGTCGTGATTTGGAAGTTCATTGAAAGGGTCTCGATCGCAGCGCCAATGTGGCCGAATCCTCTCGCAAACGGCTGTGGCCCAGGCGCCGGGCGGAGCGAGGCTCGATGCCTCGCGAGCACGGCAACGACGGCCACGGGCGTTTTCGAGGGGATTCTTCAGAGAACTTTCCGATGACGACACATTTGATGCTCTCCGCAAACGAAGGTGCCGTGCACCGGATTAACCCGTCCGTCGCCCAACATCGCTTGCACCTCATCGTGCCGCCCCGAGATGCCCCAGCGGCAGCGCGGCGCCGGCCTTGACCTCGCCCAGCGAGAAGCTGGTGTGCAGGTCCTTCACGTTGGGCAGGCGGAACAGCGTGTCCATCGTCCAGCGCGCATAGGCGTCCAGGTCGGTCACCAGCACCTGCAGCTCGAACGTGCCGGCGCCGCTGATGTAGTGGCAGGAGATGACCTCCGGCAGTCCGCGGATCGCGTCTTCCAGCGCCTTGGTGGCGGCGAGGTTGTCGCGGTCGGTGTCCACGCGCACGAAGGCGAGCACGCCCAGGCCGATCTTGCGGCGGTCGATCTCGGCGCGGTAGCCGGTGATGACGCCCAGTTCCTCGAGCCGGCGCACGCGGCGCCAGGTGGGCGCGGGAGACAGGCCGATGCGCGCGGCCAGGTCGGCGTTGGACTGGCGCGCGTCGCGCTGCAGTTCGCCCAGCAGCGCGATGTCGTAGCGGTCGAGGCCGCCGGCGTCCCGCGCTCCGCGCTCGTCGGCCTCGCGCGCGCGGGCCGGCTCGCTCGCACGGGCGTTCGCTTTTCCCGTCTTCTCGCTTCTTGGCAAGAGTGGTTCTCCGATATCGGTTTCGCGGCAATATTGTTTCTCAACGGCCGCGCCAGGACAAGCATAAAGCAAGCACATGTCCACGGCTTTTCCCTACACTGATTGCCGTTCGTTGCCCATCGTTCCAACCGGTCACGAGCCGCACCGGAACGTCGTCGCCCACGCCGCGGCAACGCGCCACCCGTCCCCATCCTTGACGTCCTGACCCGCAGGAGACGCGCCCATGAACGCCCCGTTGCCCGACAGCATCCGCAAAGCCCTCGAGACCGTGTCGCTGGACGACAAGTACGCGCTCGACACCGGCCGTGCGTTCATGAGCGGCGTGCAGGCCCTCGTGCGCCTGCCCATGCTCCAGCGCACGCGCGACGCGCTCGCCGGCCTGAACACCGCCGGCTTCATCAGCGGCTACCGGGGCTCCCCGCTGGGCGGCTACGACCAGGCGCTGTGGGCCGCCAAGAAGCACCTGGCCGCGCAGAACGTCGTGTTCCAGCCGGGAGTCAACGAGGAACTGGGCGCGACCGCCGTCTGGGGCACGCAGCAGCTCGCGCTCTACCCGCAGACGAGCAAGTTCGACGGCGTGTTCGGCCTCTGGTACGGCAAGGGCCCGGGCGTCGACCGCACCGCCGACGTGTTCAAGCACGCCAACATGGCCGGCACCTCGGCACACGGCGGCGTCATCGCCATCGCCGGCGACGACCACGTCTCCAAGAGCAGCACCGCCGCCCACCAGAGCGACCACATCTTCAAGGCCTGCGGCATCCCGGTGTTCTTCCCGTCGTCGGTGCAGGACATCCTGGACATGGGCCTGCACGCGTTCGCGATGAGCCGCTTCTCGGGCGTGTGGACGTCGATGAAGACGATCCAGGAGGTGGTCGAATCGTCGGCCACCGTCGACGTCGACCCGCATCGCGTCGACATCGTGCTGCCCGAGGACTTCGTGATGCCGCCGGGCGGCGTGCACATCCGCTGGCCCGATCCGCCGCTGGAGCAGGAAGCGCGGCTGATGGA
>DATCRO010000212.1:0-4585 GCA_036569025.1 Burkholderiaceae bacterium | reverse complement strand
CTCTTCTGGTCCTCGCGCCAGGGGCGCGGCTCCACGGCGATCGCGGCCAGCAGGCCGAGTTCGCCGCCGGCCAGCGGCAGTCGGGTCGAGGCCACGCCGGAGAACTGGATCGCGCTGCCCGCGGCCAGGGGCGCACGCAGCGCACGAGCGGTGACCTCGAGGGCGCCGTGCCGGAAATCGAACGGCCGGCGCGTGCGCAGGTCGACCTGGCCGGCCATGCCGCCCTCGATCCGTTCGGCCGAGGGCGTCTTGTAGACGTCCACGCCCGCGACCAGCGCCGAGGCCATCGACGCGAAGTCGAGCGTCCGGCCCGTGCCGGCGCTGAAGACTTCGCGCCCGTCGACGGTCGTCTCCACCTGGCCGAGGCCGCGGACGACCACGGTCGCGCCTTCGCCCCGGTCGCGCGCGATCTGCACGCCAGGCACGCGCTGCAGCGCCTCGGCGACGCTCGCGTCCGGCAGCTTGTCGATGTCGTCGGCGACGATGGCGTCGCTGACCTCGTCGCGCTGCTTCTTGAGCATGGCGGCGGCATCGGCGCTGGCACGGATGCCCACGATCTCGACCTGCTGCAGCGGCGCCTCGTCGGCCTGGCACGCGGCGCCGAACGCCGCGCACAGCGCGCACGCCGTCCTGCGCGGCGTCGCAGGTCGCCGGGGCAGGAGGGCGCGTCGCGGTCCGCAGGGCGCTGGCATGCCCGCATTGAAGCGCAATCGGCCTTCCTGCGCCAGCCCGTGGCCAGGGGCGCCGGAACCTCGCGGCCCGGTCACCCAGGCGCGGTCCGTCTATGGCGGATGTCCGCGGTGCGGCATAGACTCGTGCCAGGACGACCGAGGGACGTGAGATGGACGCTCCTGCGCAACCGGCATCGGGTGGGACGATCCTGATCGTCGACGACATGCCCGCCAACCTGGAAGTGGTGACCAGCCACCTGGAGCGCCAGGGCTATCGGGCCGTGGTGGCCCTGAGCGGGGACGAGGGCATCGAACGGGCCGAGTACGTGCAGCCGGACCTGATCCTGCTGGACATCATGATGCCCGGCATCGACGGCTTCGAGATCTGCCGGCGCCTGAAGGCCGGCGATCGCACGCGCGCCATCCCGGTGATCTTCATGACCGCGCTGTCCGATACCACCGACAAGCTGGCCGGGTTCGCCGCCGGCGCCGTCGACTACGTCACCAAGCCCCTCAACGGCGCCGAGGTGCTGGCGCGCATCGAAAGCCACCTGGCGCTCTATGCCCTGCGCCGGCAACTGGTGGCGCAGAACGCCCAGTTGCAGCAGGAGATCGCCGTGCGGGCGGAAGCGGAGGCGGCGCTCCAGCGGTCCAACACGGAGTTCGAACAGCTGGCCTATGTCGCGTCGCACGACATGCAGGAGCCCCTGCGCAAGATCGCCAGCTACCTGCAACTGCTGTCCCAGCGCTACCAGGGCCAGCTGGACGCCGACGCCGACGAGTTCATCGGCTACGCGGTCGACGGCGCCAAGCGCATGCAGGCGCTGATCAACGACCTGCTGGCGTTCTCGCGGGTGGGGACCAAGGCCAAGCCGTTCGCCCCCGCCGATTGCGGGCTGATCGTCAAGACGGCCCTGGCCGACCTGCAATTCGCGATCGAGGACGCCGGCGCGCGCGTCGACGTGGGCGACCTGCCGATGGTGATGGGCGACGCGACGCAGTTGTCCCAGCTGTTTCGCAACCTGATCTCCAACGCCATCAAGTTCCGTCGCGACGAACCGCCGGTCGTGCGCGTGACGTCGGAGCGTTCCGAAGCATTCTGGCGCTTCACCGTCAGCGACAACGGCATCGGCATCGCCGCCGAATATTTCGAGCGCATCTTCGTCATCTTCCAGCGCCTTCACGGGCGCAGCCAGTACGCGGGCACGGGCATCGGCCTGGCCATCTGCAAGAAGATCGTCGAACGGCATGGCGGGCAGATCGAGGTGCGATCGGTCGAGGGCGAGGGATCGGAGTTCGCCTTCACGTTGCCGGCCCTGCAGTGAATCCTCGAGGCCTTTTCAGGAGGTGTCGCCATGCAAAGCACGCTGAAATGGATGGGAGTCCTGGTCTCCGCGGCCGCGTTGGCCGCCTCGGCAGGGGAGGCCAGGACGCCCGAGGTCGAGAACTACAAGGCCTCGGTCGTCAAGCAGGGCCCCATCGTGCCGCCGCGCGTCGCGCCGCCTTGCGTGCCGGGCCGATGCCCCTTCGCCGGACAGACGGTGACGGTGCTGATGGTCAAGGAAAGGAACGGTGGCGCGCTCGGCGAGCTCAAGGACGAGTTCGAGGCCGCCACCGGCGCGAAGCTTGATCTCGTCCAGCTCGAGCACCAGGACCTGTTCCCCAACTTCATGTCCGACCTCACGAACGGCGTCGGGAAATACGACGCGGCCTACGCGGGCGCATGGTGGCTGGGTGAGCTCGTGTCGGGCGGCTACCTGCTGTCCTACGACAAGTTCTATGGCGACCCGCGCTTCCCGCAATGGACCATCGACGACGTGCTGCCGGGCCCCCGTCGCCTGCTGAGCTATGCCGGCAACAAGTACATGGTCGCCAACGACCACGACGGCCAGGTGATGTACTACCGGCGCGATCTCCTCGAGGCGCCGGCCCACCGCGCCGCGTTCCAGGCGAAGTACGGCTATCCGCTGGGGGTGCCCGCGACCTGGGCGCAGTTCCGCGACGTGGCCGAATACTTCGACGGCAAGGATCTCGGCGGCGACGGCGTGCCCGGCCATGGCCTGACCATGCACCTGAAGGTCGGTGCCCAAGGCATGTTCCATTTCATGTCGTTCTCGGCGCCGTTCGTGATCGGCCCGGACAACCCCGACCTCTACTGGTTCGACCCGCGCACGATGAAGCCGTTGATCGAGAGCCCGGGCCATGTGCGGGCGCTCAAGGCGCTGGTCGACCTCGTGAAGTTCGGGCCGCGCGACATGCTCAACTGGGACCTGGGCAGGAGCTGGGACTACTTCCTCGCCGGCCATGCGGCGCTGACGTTCACCTGGGGCGACCTCGGTGCCCTGGCGCAGGACGAGGGCAGCCGGGTCAAGGGCAAGATCGGCAGTGCGCCGATGCCGGGAACCGACGAGTACTACAGCCTCGCGAGCAAGCGCTGGATCAGGACGAGCCGGCCCAACGTCGTGGGCAACACCACTGGCGGATCATGGGCCGGCGTCATCTCCAGGTACTCGAAGTCGCCGGAGGCCACGTACTTCCTGTTCGCGTTGATGGCGACCAGGGAGAAGTCCAAGGTCTATGCCGTGCGCGGCTGGGACGGGATCGATCCGGGCCGCGTCTTCCACTTCCTGCCGCCGGACGGCACGGGCGACCTGCAGACCTACCTGCGTGCAGGCTGGGACGAGGCCGATGTGCGTCCATACCTGCATGCGTACTTCGAGAACTTCAGCAACCCGCTGCAGTTCCCGTACCTGCGCATTCCCGGCGCCTTCGGCTACTGGCAGGCGCTCGACGTCCATCTGGCGGAAGCCGTCGCGGGGCAGTCGACGCCCGAGGCCGCGCTGCGCGCGACCGCCGTCGACTTCGAGGAGATCACGATCCGCCTCAAGCGCGACAAGCAGCTGCGCTCCTACCGGGCCTCGCTCGGCCTGAAGCAATGAAGGCATGGCCAGTCCCCGGGCCGCGGGGGATCGGCGCCAAGCTCACGCTGGCGTTCGGGGCCCTGGCCGGCGTGACCTTCGTGGTCGTCGCGCTGGCGTGGGGGGCGGGTCAACGCGTGACCCACGACATCGACCTGAGCGAACTGGTGCGCCGGCCCGCGTCGCTCGCGTCCGCGCAGGCGCAGGCCGACCTGCTCAGGATGCAGTTGCACGTGCGCGGCTACCTGGTGCTCAGCGATCCGGCGGACATCGAGCAGTACCGCGCCGCGCGCAAGTCGTTCGAGGCCGAGATGGCGGCGCTGCAATCGATGTCGAACCAGTGGCCGGAGGCCGAGGACGCGCGCGCCGTGCGCGCGCTCGTGGAGGACTACCGTGCCTGGGCGCAGCTTCCGCAGCAGCTGTTCGAGCTGCACGACAGTCCCTTCAAGAACCGGCCCGCGCTCCGGCTGGCCCGGGTGGAGGTGCAGGCCCGGCTGGTCCGCATCCTCGACGCGATCGACGGCATCGCGGAGCGGCAGAAGCGGCGCGAAGGCGATGCGCGCAGCCGCGAACTGCTCGGGGACCTGCTGAACTTCCAGACCTCGTTCGACGCGATGGCCACGAACCTGATGGCCTTCGGCGCGTCGGGCGAAGTGAATTTCAAGCTGACCTACGGCCCGCAGCTCGCGACCAATGCCGCCGCCTGGAGGGCCTTGTCGGCCAGGCGCGGCTTCCTCGACGAGCGCCAGCGCGAGCTGCTGGAGGTCATCGCGCGCAACCGGGCCGAGGTCGCGGACATCGGCTTGCAGATCGTGTCGATCGTCAATGGCGAGCACGCGTACGAAGACCTGTACCTGTATCGGACACAGGTCGCGCCGCAGGCGGACGCGCTTCTGCGGCGCCTGGCCGACCTGGCCGCCCGCCAGCAGGCGCAGCTCGGGACCAGCCTCGCGCATGCCCGCACGAGCCTGTCGTCGGTCAAGGTGGTGGCGGCCG
>DATCRO010000211.1:0-3037 GCA_036569025.1 Burkholderiaceae bacterium | reverse complement strand
CCCGCCGATGAAGTTGACCTCGGGCCTCACGCCAGCGACGACGCCGTTCGCCGCGATCTGCTCGCCGGTGATGCCTGGGGCGCTCGGTGTCGGCGGGTTGGTGACGAGCAGCTGGCTCAAGTTGTACGGGCCGCCCGAGTCCGGCACCTGGATCAGGCTGACGAAGCCGCCCTCGTTCACCCGGTAGTGCGTGTTCGCCGGGGTGATCGCGTTGGTCGGCGTGAGCGTCGCGGACCAGTTCCCGGCCGCATCGGTCTCCGTGGTCCAGGTGCCGATGATGCTCTGCGTCCCGGTGTAGCCCGCCCCGCCGCTCGTGCCAGTGACCAGCTCGATGTGCACCGGGCCGCGCGCGTACGGCTCTTGGCCCGGGTTGATCGGGTCGTTCTGGACGACGATCCCGGTCATCGCCGCCTCCGTGCGCCGTGGTGGTCCGGCCGCCCCGGGCCGGCAGGGTCAAGGGCGGCCAGTTCGTGGAGGGCTACACGCCCATGCCCGGCACGATCGGCCGATGCGGGACCGGTGGCGGCGTGGTGGCTGCGTTCTGCGCCTGGATAAGCCGCCAGACGTCCGCTGGCGTCACGTAGCCCTCCCACCGGCCGTCGTCATACCAGTGCCAGCCGCCGAGCGCGGCGATGCGGTCCGCCAGAGCGCTGCACATGGCGTGCTTGCCTGACGCGATGAACTTGCGCAGGCCCGGCGCCGGGACGTGGAAGCGGTGCAGGGCGATCGCCAGGTAGTCGGCGAAGCTGTAGGGCGTGCCGACCTGGCTACGCGCCGCCTCGGCGACGGCATCGCGGTATTGCGGCGGGCACTTGAGCCACGCGAGAGTGCGCTGGTCGTACTCGGTCAGCTCGGCGATGCGCGCGCCGCCAGGCTCGGCCTCGATGATCTGCCCATTGCCGAGGTACACGAACGCGTGCTCGTAGTCGGCGAAGCCGCCGCCGTTAAGGTACTGCCCGAGCCTGATCAGGCGCCCGACATCGCCTTCGATCTGCGTGAGGCCGATGTCACCGGGCTGCGGGTCGTACATCGCGGCCTCCGTGGATGGGGCAGCAGCGGTGAACCTGGCAGCGCGAGGTGTCGGTGCGCCCGGTCTCGAAGTCGTGCTCGACGAACACGGCGCAGCAGTAGCCGACGCTCACTCACTCGCCTTGCCGCTGTCGGACACGACGGCCTCGGCGCCGCTGACGGCGTCGGTGGCCAGCTGCTCGGCGTCCGCCTTCGCGGCCTGGAGGACGGGGGCGGCTTCCTGCTCGATGTCGGCGACGTCGGCCTCGGCCTCGCCGAGCAGCTTCTCGACCAGGGCCTTGCCCTCGTCGTACAGGTGGCTGGCGTCGGCCTCCAGCTTGGACAGGAAGGCCTTGGCGTCGTCGATCACGGACATGGCGGTACTCCCGGGTCTGAGTGGGGTGGCCGAATCGGGCCAGAAAAGGCGAAAGCCCCCACAAGACCGCAGGTCCGGGGGGCTTCAGGGCGTGATACGCCGACGTGCAGATGATGTGCGAAACTCCAGGCCCGCGTCAAGCGGGCGCGTTGCCGAGCCCTTCCATCGCTTCGGCCGCGAGCGCTCGTTCGCGTGCGGCACGGCGCGTGGCGGCTTCAACGGCGAGCACGTCGAGTTCGCGGTAGACCGGCTGCCCGTTCGGCGTCGCGACGGGCTTGATCAGCCCGCGCCGCGCCCAGTCGCGTATCCGGGCTTCGTCCACGTGCGCCGCCGCCGCGGCTTCGGCCGTGGTCAGCAGCCGCTGCTCCGGATCGTCGGGGTCGGCGTCAAGCGCGGCCGGGCGCATCGTGGTCGCGGGCATGCCGCACTTGAGGCGCAGGTACTTCTGCGCCGGGTCGGTGAGGGTGGTGGGCACCGTCGGCGTCCTGATCGTCTCGGGGGATGCCGGAAGGATACCTGCTGGCGGCGACAGAGTTCGGACCGGGCTCAGTCATCGCAGCCGCGCCAGTGGGCGTGCACGAGCCTCATCTCGACCTCGTCGAAGTCACGGACAGGGTCCTCGTCGCGGCGCGACGGAATCCCGTAGGTGCTGGTGCGCAGATTCACAGACTGCGCCATGAACCAGTGCCGCCCGATCTTGAAGTACGTGCGCGCCGCGATCTCGTCGAGGTCGAGTTCGTGGTGAGTTGCCGCCAGATCAGCAGGCAGCCCTTCGGGTAAGTCCACACGTTTGGTCATGTCGTCGCCATCTCCCGCGCCGCCGTCTGCCGTTCCCATTCCGCCATCACCGCCGCCACGTAGTCGCCGACCGTCATCCGGTGACCACACAGCCTGCTGCGGCACACCACCGTCTCGCTGCCGCTGTACCAGCTCAAGCTGAGCATGCCGCATCCGCGCGCCGGACAGGGTAAGGGCAAATCTTGGCGCGCCCGATCCCAGGGTGCGAGCCCGTACGCGGTCTTGCGCAGGTCGGCCAGCTCGGCGGCGTACGAGTCGACCCACGACTGATCCGACGCCCAGTGCAGTTGCGCGCGCAGCCACAGCGCGATCGCGGGGACGGTGTTGTCCGCCGGGCCGCGCATGTTCGCCTCTTCCGCGATCAGCCGCGCCCACGAGCCGAGTTTGCCTTGGATGTCGACGCGCGCGTCGTGCAGCGCGACCGGCAGCGGCGGACGGGACTCGCCGGCGCGGTGCAGGGTACCCGGCTTCCACGCGGGGAGCGGGGCCTGCATCTGCGCGCCGAGGTAGCCGTAAGCCCATTCGACGACGCACAGGTCGCCCAGCATGCGGGCGAAGCAGCCGCCGTCCACGTAGCTGCGACCGAGGGAAGGGCGCAGGCCACAAACGACACACGCGAAGTCAGCCATCCCCGCCCCCCGATCGCGTCAGCCGGGCCAGCAGTCGCCCGATCCGGCCCAGCGCCTCGAAGCTCTGGTTGACTGCAGCCGCTGTGATCAGGACCGTGAGCATGGTCCACGCGAAGTGCGTCACGCGGGATCACCGGCCTCGTCGTCCGGTCGGGGCATGAGCCACTCGGGCTCGGCTGGCGGCCACGTCTCGTCGGGGTGGTGCTGCCAGATGTGGGCGCGCATG
>DATCRO010000210.1:0-2141 GCA_036569025.1 Burkholderiaceae bacterium | reverse complement strand
GCGCCGCGCGCCAGGCGGCCGCGGTACACGCGCACGAAGGTCATCGCGCCATGGTCGTCGGCCACGACCTTGAACGCGAGGGCCGCGAATGGCGCGTCGGGATCCGCATCCAGTGTCGCGTCTTCATGACTCGTCTCTCCCGGGCGCGGCAGATAGGCCACGACCGCGTCCAGCAGCGGCTCCACGCCGCGGTTCTTGAAGGCGGAGCCCGCCAGCACCGGCACGAAGGCCGACGCGAGCGTGCCCGCGCGCAGGCCGGCCTGCAGCGACGCGAGCGGGATCTCGTCGCCGCGCAGCCAGGCGTCCAGCAGCGCGTCGTCCTGTTCGACGACGGCCTCGACCAGGCGCGCACGGGCGTGCCGCGCCGCAGCGAGAAGCTCGGCGGGCACGTCCGTCTCGCGCGGCGGCGCGCTGGCGTCGTCCTTGTCCCAGACGAACGCGCGCATCCGCAGCAGGTCGACGACGCCGCGGAAGTCGCCCTCCGCGCCGATCGGCAGCTGCAGGGGCAGCGCGACCACGCCCAGGCGCTCCTCCATCATCGCGACGACGCGCGCGAAGTCCGCGCCCGTGCGGTCGAGCTTGTTGACGAAGGCGATGCGCGGCACGCGGTACTTGTCCGCCAGGCGCCAGTTCGTCTCGGTCTGCGGCTCGACGCCGGCCACGCCGTCGAACACGACGACGGCGCCGTCCAGCACGCGCAGCGAGCGGTTGACCTCGATGTTGAAGTCGATGTGCCCCGGCGTGTCGATCAGGTTGACCTGCGTGCCGTTCCAGTGCACGGTGACGGCCGCGCTGTTGATCGTGATGCCGCGCTTGCGCTCCTGCGGGTCGTAGTCCATGACGGTGTTGCCGTCGTGCACTTCGCCGATGCGATGGTTCTCGCCCGTGTAGAACAGGATGCGTTCGGTGGTCGTGGTCTTGCCCGCGTCCACGTGCGCGATGACACCGATGTTGCGCAGGTCGCGCGGTTTGCTGAGGGGCGTGTCGATCCTTGTCATGATGAATCCTTCGATGGGACGCGGCGCCGTGCCGCGTCACCGGGTGTGTGCCGTTCCAGCCGCCACCCGGCGGGATTCACCAGGTGGTCAGCGGTGTTCGTGAGGCCCGTGGCCGGGGCACGGGCGTGCGCGAGCGATGTCCCGGCGGTCGGGAATCGTGGCGATCAGCTTGTCGTACGTGCGCATGGCGAGCCTTGCAGTGGATGCGGAAAAACGAAACCCCGGGAGACTTGCGCCTGCCGGGGTCGACGTCGTGGTCGGCAGGGCGCGGCCCCCCGACGAATGGTCGAAGAGCACTCAGGTGGCCAGCGTGGCCTTGTTCACTTGGCCCATGCGGGCGAGGAAGTGGTGAGTGATTTTCATGATGGCCGTCATTATCCGGCGAGGGCGATGGCTCTACAAGCAGTGGTGGCTTTCAATCGGACAAGGCGTTGCGAAGGCCGCACTGCCACCGGCCAACCGCCAACCGCCACCGCGCAGGATGACACTTGGTGGGCGCCCGCGGTCGCGACGCGTGCCTATGCCGGCGCGGCGCCCGTGGGAGATGCATCGGCGGCCGGCTCCCTCGCGTCCACCGACGTGTCGTGCCGCTCGTAGGTGCCAATCAGCAGCCCGCTGGCGATCGTCCGCTTTTCCAGCAGCTCCAGCACCGCGTCGCGCCCCGGCGAGTCCGGCAGGGGCTCGTCGCCGCCCAGGGCGAAGACCTGGAACGCGTAGCGGTGCGGGCCGTGGCCCGGCGGCGGGTCGGGCGGGAGCCAGCCGTGGCGCAGGTAGGAGTTGCGGCCCAGCCGCCCGTCGTCGGGGGTGTCGTCGCCGCCGTCGAGCGCGCCCGTCTGCAGCGAGCCGTCGCCGCGCGGCAGGCCTACGGCGATCGCATGCACCAGCGGGTGCGGCGTCGGCGAATCCGCGTCCTCGACGAGCAGCACGAGCGACGTCGCCGCATCCGGCACGCCGGCCCACTGCAGCGGCGGCGAACGGCCCTCGCCGTCCGCGGTGTAGATCTGCGGCAGCGGCGCGTGGTCGGCGAACGCCAGGCTCGCGACCGCGATCACGCCGTGGCCGGCGCGCAGCGGCAGTCGGTTGAAGGCGATCTGGGCCAGGCCCGCGCGCTGCTCGCGCAGCGCGTGGCCGACGAAGTCGGGC
>DATCRO010000209.1:0-3568 GCA_036569025.1 Burkholderiaceae bacterium | reverse complement strand
GGGCTGGATGGACGCGATGCGCGCCCAGTTCGGCCTGCGCTACCCGGGCGAGTAGCGCCGGCTGGCGCTTTCAAGGGGCGCGCGGCAATACTTGGCGCATCCCCGCGTCGGCGGGATGCGAACTCGCGCGGCCGCGGCCAGAATGCGCGCAGGCCGCGAGGGGCGGCCACCCATACCAACGACCCCAAGGGAGAACCCGGATGTCCGCCAACGCCAACAAACCCACTGCCGCCTTCGTCGGCGCGTCCTGGACCGCGCTGATCGCCGGTGCCGGCGCCTACCTGTTCGGCCTGTGGAACACCAACATGCAGCTCAACGAGAAGGGCTACTACTTCACGCTGCTGATGTACGGCCTGTTCGCTGCGGTCTCGCTGCAGAAGACGGTGCGCGACCGCCTCGAGGGCCTGCCCGTCACCGGGCTGTACGCGGGCCTGTGCTGGTTGTCCATGGCCATCACGATCACGCTGATGGGCGTGGGCCTGTACAACGCGCAGCTCGCGCTGTCGGAGAAGGGCTTCTACGGCATGGCCTTCCTGCTGGCGCTGTTCGCGACGATCGCGATCCAGAAGAACGTGCGCGACAGCCAGGTGCCGGTGCGCCGCGCCTCGCGCGACGAGTGAGCGCCGCGGAGCGCCCGCAGGACGACACGTGGTGGGGGCCGGCGCGGCAGCGCGGTCGCTCGCCGCCGCCGCCTCAGACCGACTGCGCCGGGGCGGTGTCGAGGTGGCGCATCATGTCCTTGACGTGCAGCATCGAGCCCAGCGCCGTGAACGCGAGGATGACCGCGAAGGCGGCGACGATCAGGTACTGCAGGAACACCATCGCCAGGCCGCGCAGGTACGTGGTGTCGAGGATCCACATGTAGCCCAGCGGCGCCACGAACAGGCCCAGCAGGCCGCCGATGTGGAAGATCCGCGCCGCGAAGCCAACGATCAGCAGCGACACGATCATCGCCCCGAAGCAGATCCAGAATCCCGTGCGGCCGGCGCCGACGATGCGCGCGGCGATCATCACCGGGACGACGGTGAACGCCAGGATGGCGAGGACGATGAGGATGAACGTCAGCATGGCGGGAGATCCTTCCTGCAGATGTCGTGAGGCGCCTTGGCGGCGCCATTCTGGCCCGGCGGCCGCGTCGACGGCATCAGGATCGCGTAAGGACGCCGGGCGTCACCCCAGCGCGATGCGCGCGCTGACCGCCCCGGCGCGATCGGCGCGCGCATCGACCGTCACGACCGCGCCCCTCGGCCCGCGCACGATCCACTCCTGCAGCGTGCGGTCGGCGGTGACGTCGCGATCGGGCAGGAAGGCCTGCAGCGAGCTGCGCGGCGCGTGGCCCTCGAGGTGCTCGCCGATCTCGCGCTCCTTGCCGGTGACCAGCGACGCGCCGGCCGGCAGCGCGATCTCGAACACCGTGCCGCGCACCACCTTGCGCTCCTTGGCGCGGTGCGTCACGTACGCGGGCAGGTAGCCGGCATTGCCGACCGCCAGCCGCACGCGCCATGTGTCGCCGTCGCCGCCGTGGCCGACCGCCTCGCACGTGGCCTGCAGGATCTCGAGCCGGGGCAGCGACAGCGCCAGCTGCGTGAGCCACGCCGGGAAGCGCGCCGCCTCGCGTTCGCGCAGGGCCGGCGGCGGGTTGCGCCAGAAGTTCATGCGATCCCAGCCGCCGATCTCCACGTCGCCCAGCTGCGGGTGCCTGAAGGGCTTCCAGTCGACGTAGGCCTGGCCGCCGCACTGCTCGTCGCTCCACTTGAGCAGCTTCAGGTCGTCCTCGGGCGGGTGGTCGCGGTACCAGTGGATCCAGTCGTACTTGTCGATGCCGGCTTCCTTGTTGGGCGCCCAGATCTCGACCGTCCAGCACAGGGCGCCCTGGTGCTCGTAGAGCCAGTCCTGCGTGCCGGTGATCACCTCCTTGGGGTGGTACTTGAAGTCGTGGAAGCCGCTGATGGCCGGATACCCCGTGAGGTTCGCGCCGATGTCCGACAGGCGCTTGATCATCCACAGGTCTTCCGGCGTCATGTCGTCGTCGGCGGTGGTGCCCATCGGGCGCAGGATCACGCCGCTGTGCGTGTGGAAGCTGACGGCCGCGCCGATGTTGGGATGGGCCACGCAGAAGTCCACCATCGCGCGCACCTCGGGCTCGCTGGTGGGGTACGGGCCGGCGCCCACCTGCTCGAACTCCTGGCGCCACAGCGACGGGAAGTTGCGGTTCAGGTCGAGGCCCTCGCGGTCGCGGTTGACCGTCACGCGCACGCCATCCCAGGCCTTGATCGTGCCCTCGGGGATGACGCGGAAATACTCGCCACCGATCTCGCCCGGTTCCCGCGCCACCATCAGGCGCGGCTCGGCCGGATGCTTCTTGTACGTGCCGTGCGGGTCGCGCAGGCGCATGTAGAGCACCCGGCCGTCGCCGTCGACGTCCTCCATCGTCATGCCGTCGGGGGCGTCCTCGTCGAACGGGTAGCTGCGCGTGGACGAGCGGATGAAGCGCGGCGTGTCCGCCAGCGCCAGCTCCGCGCCGTCGGGGTTCAGGCGCGGGACGAGGTAGACGGCGCGGGTGTCGAGCAGGTGCGCGAGCCGCGCGTCGTGCGCCTCGTTGGCGAGCACATGGTGCAGGTAGTACAGCGCCGCCGTGCACGCGGTCAGTTCGGCGGCGTGGATGTTGCCGTCGATCCAGAACGCGGGCTTGTCGATGTCGGCGCCGGTGGCCTTGCGCGTGAGCACGACGGCCCAGATGTCGCGGCCCTCGTGGCTCCGGCCGATCGAGCGCAGGTCGACGAGTTCGGGACGCGCGGCGGCGTAGGCCTGCAGCAGCGTGGTGAGTTCGGCGTGGCGGGGAAAGCGGGTGAAGTCGGGCGTCGGCAGGGCGGCGGTCATGGTGGCGCGGGCAATGGCGATCGGCCATTCTGCGCCGCGCGCGCTCAGCGACGTAGCCGGGCAATCCAGTGCCAGAGCAGGCCGGCCGCCAGCGCCAGCCCGAGCCCCCAGTGCGTGACCGACAGCGCCGCATGCGCGTCCTCGGGCGCGTACTGCAGCCCGATGGCCGACCCCAGCAGCACGGCCAGCGCGACGACCAGCAGCACGCCGCTGACCGTGCGGCCGCGGCTGCCCTCGACGCGGCGCCGATGCAGGCGCCGGCGCCGCACGGCGCGCCAGGCGGGTCGCACGTGCACCTGCCAGACCGTGCCGCCCACCAGGGTCACGCACCACGCGATCGCGCCGTGCGCGCGCAGCAGCCAGGCCACCAGCGGATGCGGCTGCGGGCCGAACGGCGTCTGCTGCAGCCAGACGTCGTGCCCCAGCAGCCATGCCACGCCCGTGGCCAGCAGCAGCACGCAGCCCCAGACCAGCGCGTGGCGCGCGCGCCGGCCCTGGCCGTGCGCGACGAGGTGGCTGTTCGAGTCCATCAGCTCTGCCAGACGCTGCCGTCCGCGCGCACGACGAGCGCGCGCGCACGGGCCTTGCGCAGTAGCGCGCCCGCGAGCTCGCCCTGCTGCCAGACGATCTTGGTGAGCGCGTCGGCTGCGCAGGCCGTGGGCGCGAGCACGGTCACCGAACGCGGGAC
>DATCRO010000208.1:0-13020 GCA_036569025.1 Burkholderiaceae bacterium | reverse complement strand
TCGCCGGGTCCAGCACCATCACGCCGTGCAGGTTGGTGCCGATCCAGATCTGGCCGTGGGCGTCCTCGTAGAGCGAGTCGACCGGCACGGCGCCGCCGTCGGCACCGCCGGACAGGTCGATGCGCCGGCCGGGGCGGCCGTCGGGGAAGCGCTCGACCAGGCCGGAGGCGGTGCCGACCCAGACGGCGCCGCCGTGGTCCTGCAGCACGGCCGTGATCGACGCCTCGGGCAGCGGATCGACCTTGCCGCCGTGCGGCCAGGCGTCCTCGACCTTGCCGGACGCCCGCACGTGCATCAGGCCCGTGGTGCTGGCGGCCCACATGCCGCCCTCGGCGTCGGGCGCCAGCTGCACCACCGTCGAGCCGCCGAAGCGGATGAATCCGTTGAGGGCGGCGTCGAAACGGGCGACGCCGCCGCCGTCCATGCCAACCCAGATGCGGCCCTGCCTGTCGCCGGCGATGGTGCGGACGTAGCTGACCGGCAGGCCGTGCGGGTCGTCCGGCCGGGCGGGGTAGACCTTGAAGCGGTAGCCGTCCCAGCGGGCGACGCCGTCCTGGGTGCTGGCCCACAGGTAGCCCTGGGCATCCTCGGTGACGCCGGTGGCGATGGCGTGCGGCAGGCCATCGTGCTGGCCCAGGTGCTCGAAGACGGTGTTGGCCATGCGGCCCCAGCCGATGCTGGCCGCCGCGGCGGAGGCGGCGGCCGGAGCGGCCGGCGCGGCGGTCGGGAGCGGGTTGGCGGCCGCGCCAAGCGCCACTGCCGCCAGGACGCCGGCCAGCGCGGTGCGGGCTCCGGCGCGCACGCGCGCCAGCACACCCGCCTGACCGGTCGTCACCTGGACGTTCGTCCCGTGGCTCACTTCTTCCGCGCTCCTGGTGCCGTCGTGCGGCACGATGCCCAACGATTGCCCGACCTGCGCGGCCGGCAGCCACGCAGCGCCCGCCGCCGATGAGCCGCGGGCACCGTCAGGCTCATCCAGCATTGTCGGCGCGCCCGCGCGACGATGAAGGACTTTGCGCACGATCGCGGGAAATCCCGACAGCCCGGCGTGACGTATGAACGATCCCGCGTGGCGCTGGCACTGCAAGCGCCAATCCCTGGCGCCCCGGGCGGGCAGGGCTCGACCGGTAAAATCGGCCCATGACCCGCCCCGTCCGCTCGCAATACGAAGACTTCATGCGCCTGGTGCGCGACCAGGGCCGCTTCAAGGCCGACCGCACGGGCACCGGCACCACCAGCCTGTTCGGCCACCAGATGCGCTTCGACCTCGCCGAGGGCTTCCCGCTGGTGACCACCAAGAAGGTGCACCTGAAGTCCATCATCCTCGAGCTGCTGTGGTTCCTGCGCGGCGACTCCAACGTCAAGTGGCTGCAGGATCGCGGTTGCACGATCTGGGACGAATGGGCGCGCGAGGACGGCGACCTGGGCCCGGTCTATGGCGTGCAATGGCGCTCCTGGCCGACGCCCGACGGCGGCCACGTCGACCAGATCGCCGAGGTCGTCAAGCAGCTGCGGACCAACCCGGATTCGCGCCGCATCATCGTCAGCGCCTGGAACGTGGCCGACCTGCCCAGGATGGCGCTGATGCCCTGCCACGCCTTCTTCCAGTTCTACGTGGCGCCGCCCGAGACCGAAGGCGGCCGCGGCAAGCTCAGCTGCCAGCTCTACCAGCGCAGCGCGGACATCTTCCTGGGCGTGCCGTTCAACATCGCCAGCTACGCCCTGCTCACGCACATGCTGGCGCAGCAGTGCGACCTGGACGTCGGCGACTTCATCTGGACCGGCGGCGACTGCCACCTGTACGCCAACCACCGCGAGCAGGTCGACACCCAGCTCGCGCGCACGCCCCTGCCCTACCCGACGCTGCACATCAAGCGCCGCCCGGCATCGATCCTCGACTACGAGTACGAGGACTTCGAGGTGCTCGACTACCAGCACCACCCGGCCATCAAGGCGCCGGTGGCGGTATGAAGGTCGCGCTCATCGCCGCGGTCGCGCGCAACGGCGTCATCGGCCACGACAACGCGCTGCTGTGGAAGCTGCCGGAGGACATGGCGTTCTTCAAGCGCACCACCATGGGCAACCCGGTGATCATGGGCCGCAGGACCTGGGACTCGATCCCGCCGCGCTTCCGGCCGCTGCCCGGGCGCGCCAACATCGTGCTCACGCGGCAGAAGGACTGGCAGGCCGACGGCGCCGCCGTCGCGCACGACCTCGAGCAGGCGCTGGAGATGGCGCTGGAGTCGGTGTCGTCCAACCCGCACGGACTGCGCGCGTTCGTGATCGGCGGCGCGGAGCTCTACGCGCTGGCGCTGCCGCACGCCGACGAGCTGGTGCTGACCGAGATCGACAAGGACTTCGAGGGCGACACGCGCTTCCCCGCGTGGCCGCGCAACCACTTCGTCGAGACCGGCCGCGAGCGCCACCACGCCGCCGCGCCGAACGACTTCGACTTCGCGTTCGTGAGCTACCGGCGCACGCACGCCGCACGCTGACCCCGATGGCCCGTCGCGTCGTCGTCTTCGATCTCGATGGCACGCTCAGCAACCCGCTGGACGGCTTCGCGCGCTCGATCAACCACGCGCTGCGCCTGCAGGGACTGCCCGAGCACGAGCCGCAGGCGCTCGCGCGCTACATCGGGCCGCCCCTGTACGAATCGGCCGTCGAGCTCACCGGCAGCGACGACCCGACCGTGCACAACCGCCTGATCGCCGACTACCGCCACCGCTACGGCGAATCCGGTTTCGCGGAGAACACGCTGTACGACGGCATCCCCGAGGTGCTGCACGCGCTGCGCGACGCCGGCGCCACGCTGGGCCTGTGCACGTCCAAGCGCGTGGACTTCGCCGAGGCCATCCTGCGCAACTTCGGCCTGCGCGAACTCTTCGCCTTCGTCAGCGGCGGCGACATCGGCGTGCACAAGTGGCAGCAGCTGCAGGCCCTGCGCGAGGCGGGCGCGGTCGACGCCGACTCGGTGATGGTGGGCGACCGCGACGTCGACATCACGTCCGCGCATCGCAACGGCCTGCTCGCGTGCGGCGTGCTGTGGGGTTTCGGCTCGCGCGAGGAGCTGCAGGCCGAATCGCCGCGCCATCTGGCCGAGACGCCGGCGGACCTGCGGCGGCTGGCCCAGGCCTGGTGATCGGCCGACCGCCAGCGCTGACCGCGCGGGCCGCTCAGCGTTCGGCCAGTTGCAGCCGCCGCCGCGACAGCTCCGACGCGCACTTGCGCAGCGCGGTGACCTCCGCGGCCGTCCAGCGGCGCGGACTGTCGTGGACACATGAGATCAGGCCCCACACCTGCTCGTCGACGTGGAACGACGCCACGATCATCGTCACGCTCTGCGTCGGCTGCAGGTAGGTGCGGAAGATGTCGCGCAGCAGCGGGTCGGTGGCGGTGTCCGCGCAGACGTGGCAACCGGCCTCGCGCAGCTTGTTGAAGAACTCGCCCGTCGTCTCCTGCAGCTCCAGCGGTTCGGACAGCACGCGCTCGGCCCGGCCATCGTAGCCCGTGACGCGGCGCATCACGCGCCGGCCCAGCGGGCCCGAGACGTTCCAGAAGTTCACGCGCGCGCAGGCGAGCGACTGCTGGATGGCGCGCGCCACGGCCGTCGCGGCCTCGGTCTCCGTCAGCCGGCCCTGGTCGACGGCCAGCGAGTGGTCCCGCATCAAGTGGTGGAAGTTGAGCGGACGATGCACGCGAACTCTGAGGGGCGAATCGCCCACATTCTTGGCTCGACCGCAGCGCCGGCCAAGGCGGTGAACCCCGGGTCTGTTGCGCAAATAGCTGTCTTCAAACTGAAGCAGCCGGAAACAAAGGAAATGCAATGGCCACCGCGCCCAAGTTTCGGGCAGGCCGGTCGAAATCCGGTACGTCATCGGAGTTTGATATGGCCCTGCGTCTCGATTCCCTGAAACTCGCCCGCCGGCTCGCCCTCGGCTTCTGCGCCCTGCTCACCCTCGTGATCTGCATCGCGACGGTCGGCGTGCGAGCGCTGTCCGACGCGCAGGCCGACAGCGCCCGCACGAACGCCGCGATGCGCCAGGCCGCCGACGCCGACCGCTGGCGCGGCATGACGCAGCTGAACATCAGCCGCACGCTGGCGCTGGCCAAGTCCGGCAACGCCGCGGCGCTCAAGACGTGGTCCGCCCCGTTGATGAAGGAGACCTCGGCCGAGATCTCCATCGTGCAGAAGGGCCTGGAGGCGGCCGCCGCGTCGCCCGAGGCCAAGGCGGCGTTCGCCGACATCGCGGCCAAGCGCAAGCGCTACGTCGACACGCGCGACCAGGTGTTCAAGCTGCTGGACGCGTCGGACGCGACGGCCAACGACCTCGTCGAGACCAGGCTGCTGCCGCAGGCCGGCGACTACATGGCCGCGGTGACGGCGTTCGGCAAGCAGCAGCGCGAGGTCTCGGAGGCCGTGGCCGCCCAGAGCAACGCGCTGGCCGACCGCGCCCGCATCACGGTGATCGCGCTGGCCGTCGTCTCGATGCTGCTGGGCGCGCTGTGCGCCTGGTTCATCACGCGCTCGGTCACGGCGCCGCTCGAGCAGGCCGTGTCGGCGGTCGAGGCCGTCGCCGCCGGCGACCTGAGCCGCGCGATCGCCGTCGAAGGCCGAGACGAGGTCGCCGCCCTGCTCAACGGCCTGAACCGCATGCAGGCGTCGCTGCGCCAGCTGGTGGGCGACGTGCGCGAGACGACCAGCTCCATCCAGGTCGCCAGTTCCGAGGTGGCCATGGGCAGCCAGGACCTGTCGGCGCGCACCGAACGCTCGGCCGCGGGCCTGCAGCAGACCGCCTCGTCGATGGAGCAGATCTCCGGCAGCGTGCGCCAGACGGCCGCGGCCGCCCAGGTGGCCGACGACCTGGCGGCGGCCACGGCCCGCCAGGCCGCCGCCGGCGGCGACGTCGTCTCGCGCATGACGTCGACGATGGACCGCATCACCGCGCACTCCAACAGGATCGGCGACATCATCGGCGTCATCGACGGCATCGCGTTCCAGACCAACATCCTCGCGCTGAACGCGGCCGTCGAGGCGGCGCGCGCCGGCGAGCAGGGCCGCGGCTTCGCGGTCGTGGCCAGCGAGGTGCGCAGCCTCGCGCAGCGATCGTCGGCCGCCGCCGCGCAGATCAAGGTGATCATCGGCGAGTCGGGCCAGGCCGTGGCGGCCGGCGCGGCGCTGGTGCACGACGCCTGCAGCTCGATGTCCGAGATCAACAGCTCCGTCGCCAAGGTGTCGGCGGCGATCGGCGAGATCCGCAACGCGTCGTCCGAGCAGGCCGACGGCGTCGGCCAGGTCAACCTGGCGGTCGCCAACCTGGACCAGGCCACGCAGCAGAATGCCGCGCTGGTCGAGGAGACGGCCGCCGCGGCCGACAGCCTCAAGGAACAGGCCATCCGCCTGTCGGACGCGATGGCGCAGTTCAAGCTCGCGGCCTGAGGGCCGTCAGCGGCGCGCCATCAGCGCCTGCACGGTGCCGTAGTCGAGCGGGCCGGTGTCGCCATCGGCGAGCGCGCCGGTGGCCAGGAACTGCTTCATCATGCCCAGCACGAGGCCCTGCGTCGCCTCGGAGATGGCCGAGCCCGCGCTCAGGCGCCGCACGCCCAGCGCGCGCAGCCGGTCGGCATCGGGCAGGCCCGTCCAGGCCAGGACGTTCACGGGCAGGCCGCAGTCGCCCACGACGGCGGCGATCTCGCGGGCGTCGGTGATGCCCGGCACGAACAGCCCGCTCGCGCCCGCGGCACGGTAGCGCGCGGCGCGCGTGAGCGTCTCCGGCACGCGGCGAGCGGGCTCCGCGAGGCCGCGCAGCCAGACGTCGGTGCGCGCGTTGATGAACAGGTCGACGCCCAGCGCCGTCGCGGCCTGGCGCGCGGCCGCGATCTTGGCGGCCAGCAGCGCCGGATCGCCGCTGCCGTCCTCGATGTTGATGCCCACGGCGCCCGCGGCGACCACCTGGGCGACGAGCTCGCCGACGCGCGCTGGATCGTCCGAGTAGCCGCCTTCGATGTCGACCGTCACCGGGACGTCGACGGCCGCGGCGACCGCGCGCGTCGTCTGCAGCACGAGTTCGAGGGGCAGCGCGTCGCCGTCAGGCCAGCCGTGGGCCCAGGCGACGGCGGCGCTGCTGGTGGCGACGGCGCGCGCGCCGGCGGCCTGCGCGAGGCGCGCGCTGCCGGCGTCCCAGGCGTTGGCGAGCAGCAGCAGGCCATCGGCATGCAGGTGGTGGAATCGGGTGGCGAGTTCGGGCTTCATGGGGGGCCTGTCGTTGTCGATCGGCGATGTTGGCACGGGCGCCCCCGGCGGACTCGCCGCTTGCGGACATGTCCATCCGGCGGTCGTGTGTTCCCGCGTCGCCACGGTCGCGGGGCGTTCAGCGTTCTTCGCTACCATCGCCGGCTGGGCGACGCAGATCGCCGTCGCCACCCCACTCGAAAGACCCTCCATGAGCTCAGGATTCCACGTGCACGGCCCCCATGACCACGAGGTCGAGCACGCCATCGAGCACGGCGCCCGGGGCATGACCGGCCAGCTGGCCGTCATCACCGCCGTGCTCGCCACCGTCGGCGCCCTCTTCTCGTACATGGGCGGCGCCACGCAGGCCGACGCCGCGCTCGCCAAGAACGACGCCGCGATCCGCAAGACCGAGGCGTCGGACCAGTGGAACTTCTACCAGGCCAAGAACGCGCGCCAGGCGATCGCCGAGGTCGCGCTGGACATCGTGCCGGCCGAGCGCCGCGACGCGTACGCGAAGAACATCGAGAAGTACAAGTCCGACAAGGAGCCCATCAAGGCCAAGGCCGAGGCGCTCGAGGCCGAGGCCAAGGACTTCGACGACAGGAGCGAGCACCTGATGCACCAGCACCACCGCTGGGCCGAGGCGACGACCGCGATCCAGGTGGCGATCGCGCTGGCCGCCATCGCGCTGCTGACGCGCCGCCGCTGGCTCGAATGGTGCACGCTGGGCGTGGCCGGCGTGGGCATCGCGATCGGCATCGCCGCGTTCCTCAAGGTCTGAGAAGCTGTGAACGAATCCCGCACGCCCGCTCGGCAGGCCAAAACACGCCTGCTCGTCGTTGCAAATGCTCGCCGTGGCCCGGGCCACGCCTATGCTTTGCGCCTAGATCAGACGAGTCTCGGCGCGCCGCTCGGACGCGCCGGATTCATTCACAGCTTCCGAGAGGTCTTCCGATGAAAGTCTGCATCTACGGCGCCGGCGCGATCGGCCTGCTGGTGGGCGCGCGCCTGGCCGCCACCGGCCAGCACCAGGTGAGCGCGGTCGCGCGCGGCGCGACGCTGGCCGCATTGAACGAGCACGGCCTGCGCGTGGACGGCTTCGCCGGTCCGATCTCGGGGCCGGTCGCCGCCAGCGCCGACCCCGGCGCGCTCGGCGTGCAGGACGTCGTCGTGATCGCGGTGAAGGCGCCGGCGCTGGCCGATGTCGGCCGCCACATCGCGCCGCTGCTGGAGCCGCGCACGCTGATCGTGCCCGCGATGAACGGCGTGCCCTGGTGGTTCTGCCACGGGCTGTCCGGCCCCGCGGCCGGGCTCGCGCTCAAGAGCGTCGACCCCGACGGCAGCATCGCGCGCCACCTGCCGCTGGAACAGGTGATCGGTTGCGTCGTGCACGCCGCGGCGTCGGTCGTCGAGCCCGGCAAGGCGCACAACCAGATGGGCCGCGGGCTGGTCATCGGCGAGCCGCGCGGCGGGGTTTCCGGGCGCGTCGCCGCCCTGAAGGCCGCGCTGGATGCGGCCGGCTTCGAGTGCACCGCCAGCGAGATGATCCAGCGCGACATCTGGTACAAGCTGTGGGGCAACATGACCACCAACCCGATCAGCGCCATCACCGGCGCCACGACGGACCGGATCATCGGCGACGAGCTCGTGCGCAAGCTCACCAGCGGCGCGATGCTGGAGTCGGGCCGCATCGGCGAGCGCCTGGGCTTTGCCATCACGCAGTCGCCCGAGGAACGCCACGCCATCACGCGCAAGCTGGGTGCGTTCAAGACGTCGATGCTGCAGGACGTCGAGGCCGGCCGCGCGATCGAGCTCGACAGCCTGGTCGGCGCGGTGCGCGAACTGGGGGCGCAGGTGGGCGTGGAGACGCCGCTGATCGATGCGATCTTCGGGCTGGCGCGGGTCTTTGGCCAGGCGCATGGGTTGTACCCCGAAAGCCCGGCCGCGTAGGGCGGATTTGCCGCAGGCTTGGCCTGCGGTTCGTTGGCGTCGTGATCGGCCGCCTGGCGGGTTGCGCCTGCGGCCAACCCGCCCTACAAATGGCGGCATGTGGTGTAAGGTCCAGCTTCGCCGTCCGACCAACGGCCATGACCTCGCCTCCCGCCATGACCACCGCCAGGATGCCCTCCGGCATGTTCCGCCAACGCGCCGCCCGGCCGGCGCGCCAGCTCGTGCCGCGCCATTCGGTGCTGGTGCGCCTGACGCACTGGATCAACGTCCTGTGCTTCTCGTTGCTGCTGATGTCGGGCGCGCAGATCTTCAACGCCCACCCGCGCCTGTACTGGGGCGAATACGGCGCCGACCACGACCACGCGTGGCTGTCGATGGACTCGCTGCGCAGCAACGGCCACTGGCGCGGCGTGCTGCACGTCGGGTCGCTGACGGTCGAGACCACCGGCGTGCTGGGCGCGTCCAGGGACGCCGCCGGCAACCTGCAGCCGCGCGGCTTCCCGTCGTGGCTGACGATCCCGTCGTACCAGGACCTGGCCGACGGCCGGCACTGGCACTTCTTCTTCGCCTGGCTGTTCGCGATCAACGGCGCCGTCTACCTCGTGGGCGGCCTGCTGTCGCGGCACTTCCGGCGCGACCTGCTGCCCACGCGCGCCGAGCTCGCCCCGTCGCACCTCGCACGCGAAGTCGTCGACCACGCGAAGCTGGATTTCCCCAAGGGCGAGGCCGCGCGCCACTACAACGTGCTGCAGAAGCTGAGCTACCTGGCCGTCGCATTCGTGCTGCTGCCGGGCATGGTGCTGACGGGCCTGACGATGTCGCCGGGCCTGGACTCGGCCTTCCCGTTCCTGCTGGACCTGTTCGGCGGCCGGCCGTCGGCGCGTTCGCTGCACTTCATCTTCGCGTCGGCGCTGGTCGCCTTCGTCGTGGTGCACCTTGTGATGGTGCTGGTGTCGGGCGTGTGGAACAACCTGCGCTCGATGATCACCGGACGCTACGCGATCGAGACCAAAGAGGACGCGCGATGAACCCGAACGTCCCCTTCCGCAAGGGCCGCATGACGCCGTTCCAGTCGCGCCGCCGCTGGCTCACGACGCTGGCCGCGGGCGCCGGCACGCTCGCGCTCGGCGGCTGCGACCGCCTCGTCGAGGACCCGCGCATCGCCGGCACGCTGGCAGGTACGGAGAAGCTGACCTTGTCCAGCCAGCGCCTGCTGCTGGACCACCAGCCGCTCGCCCGCGAATACGGCGAGCGCGACCTGTCGCCGGTGTTCCGCGCCAACGGCTCGTCGATGCCGTCCAGCCCGGAGTACGCGCGCCTGCTGCAGGGCAGGTTCGCCGACTGGCGCCTGCAGGTCGACGGCCTGGTGCAGCGGCCGCTGTCGCTGTCGCTGGCCGAGCTCAAGGCCATGAAGGCGCGCAGCCAGATCACGCGCCACGACTGCGTCGAGGGCTGGAGCGCGATCGGCAAGTGGCAGGGCGTGCCGCTGTCGCAGGTGCTCGACCTCGCAGGCCTGAAGCCAGGCGCGCGCTACGTCATCTTCCACTGCGCGGACAACCTGGCCGGGACGACCGACGACTCGGGCCTGTACTACGAGAGCATCGACCTGCTGGACGCCTACCACCCGCAGACGATCCTCGCCTACGGCATGAACGGCCAGGACCTGCCGGTGGCGCACGGCGCGCCACTGCGCCTGCGCGTCGAGCGCCAGCTCGGCTACAAGCAGGCCAAGTACGTGATGCGCGTGGAGGTGGCCGACGCGTACGCGCACCTGAACGGCGGCAAGGGCGGGTTCTGGGAGGATCGCGGGTACGAGTGGTACGCGGGGATCTGAGGTGGACGAGCGGCGCGATCGCCGCTCGTCGCTCGCTCCCGCCCGGGACGTTCGCTCACCCCAAGCTGTCATCCTGCGCAGTCGCAGGATCCACCTCGCCACGATGCTTCGCCGCAGGGGTGGATCCTGCGACTTCGCTTCGCTGCGCGCAGGATGACGGCGTTGGCGCGCCGCGCGACCGCTGACGCAGATTGGCGCTCGGCGTGATCACTGCCGCAGGTTGGCGCGCTCCGCGTGATCACTACCGCAGGTTGGTGCGCTCCGCGTGACCATTGCCGCAGGTTGGCGCACCCTGCGTGATGCACTGTTGCCGCTTCGCGCCCACCAAGCGTCATCCTGTGCGCAGTCGCAGGATCCACCTCCGCCACGACGCCTCGCCGCAAGGTGGAGGTGGATCCGTCACGTACTTCGGCCGGCGCGTCAAGGCGCACGTCGAGCACTTCCCTGCCGCGACGTCCTGAAATCGTCGGATACTCCGCCCTTCGGACGACGTCGGGGAGACCTCGAGTGAACGACGCTGATCAACCCATCCGGGCCGCGCTGGCCGCCTACCAGGCCGCCGTGCTGGCCAAGGACGTGGACGCCTTCGTCTCGGTCTATTCCGAGGACGCGCAGATCTTCGAGCTGTGGGGCACGTGGGTGCACGACATCGGATCCTGGCGCGAGATGGCCAAGGGCTGGTTCGCCTTCCTGGGCGACCAGCGCTCCGTGGTCGAGGCGCACGGCGTGCGCACGCAGGTGTCGGGCGACATGGCGATGCTGACCGCCAGCCTCACCTACCGCGCCGTCGACCCGGCAGGCCAGGAACTGCGCTCGCTCGACAACCGCCTGACCTGGGTGCTGCGCCAGCGCGGCGGCCGCTGGCAGGTGGTGCACGAGCACACGTCGGTGCCGCTCGCGCACGAGGACGGCAAGGGCATCGTCAAGCGCCCGGCGACGGCCACGGCATGAAGCCGCGGGCATAGACCTCGGTGAAGTCCGGCGGCATGCGCCGCACCCTGCCCGAGGCGATCTCGACGCAGACGAAGTGCGTCGCGCCGCGGAACAGCGTCACGCCGTCGGACTCGCGCACGAACTGGTAGCGCCGGTGCAGCGACAGCCGGTCGAGCCCGACGATCCACGTCGCCAGCAGCACGCGGTCGCCCAGCAGCGCGGGCGCGACGTAGTCGAGCTCGTGCCGGCGTACCACCATGCCCTGGCCCAGGCGCGTGTAGTCCTCCGGCCGCATGCCCAGCGCGACCGAGTGGTCCCACGCGACGTTCTCCAGCCACTGCAGGTAGTGCACGTTGTTGACGTGCTGCATCAGGTCGATGTGGCCGTCGTTGACGACCACCGGCAGCACGTGCGGGCGCGGCGCGTCCCATGCCAGGGTGTTCGGGGCTTCGCTCATCGCGCCGGATTATCGGCGCGACGGCCGGGCTGCGTTGCCACCAACGGGACAGCGCGGCCGCGGCCGGACCGCAGCGCGCGGTCGGTTGCCGTCCCGGCTCGCGCGGGGTCAGTGCGAGTCGCTCTCCTGCTTCACGACGAAATCACCGTTCCGCTCCCCGGCCGCCACGGTCCAGCCCTTGGCCAGCGTCAGGCGCCAGCCGGGGCCCTGGAGGTGATCGGCCGACGAGCCCGCCGCGGAGACCGCCGCCCCGCTCATCGCCTTGTCCAGCAAGGCCCCCTGCTCCACCTTCAACGTGCCCCAGTCGGCGCTCAGCGTCATCGTCGGATAGACCACGCCGTCGCTGCCCAGCGCCTCGAGGGTCTGCGGATTGAACTGGTAGCTGGCGTGCAGGTGCGCCAGCGGCAGCCGCAGCACGGGGCCGTCGACCAGCCTGGCCTTGAGCTCGGCCAGGTGCGCCTGCCGGGCCTGGTCGCGCGCCTGTTCGCGCGGGCGCAGCGTGTCGTCGTAGTCGGCTTCGCGCGCCTTCACGGTGGCCGGCGACGGCTCCGGCAGCTTCAAGGCGGCCTGCAGCATGTCGTCGAGTCCCTGCGGGTGGCCCGCCTTCATCGCGGCGGCGAGCTCGTCGCGCCACGCAGGGTCTGCCTTGTCGAGCAGCAGGCCCCAGGCCGGTCCGGTGGCGTACGCGAACGAGCGCACGAAGGTGGGCGACTGGATGAAGCATTCGAGGTCGCGCAAGGCATACGCCGTGCGTTCACGGGCGGTCGGCAGGCCCACGCGCACGCCGGTGTACTCGGCCACGCCCTCGTTGAGCTCGAGCGCGTGCTCCTCCGCCCGCGCGTCGGGGAACAGGCGATATCGCTCATGGCGGAACAGCAGCGCATCCGACACCGCGGCGTTGCGCGCCACGGCGTCCGGCGCGACCAGGGCCCTGGCCAGTGCGTGCCATTCGAGCTGAAGCAAGGTGCGGCCTTCGAGCGTGTCCAGGTGCAGGTTGCCGCCGTCGCCCATGGGCATCTGCAGCTCGTGCTGCGCACGATGGAACAGCTCGTGCGAGAGCGTCACGTGGCGATGCGCCACGTCGTCGGGCAGCGGCCAGAGCAGCTCGGTCCAGCGCTTGCCCGACCATTCGATCGGCGTGTTGGCGATGACGACGTCCGCCGGCAGCGTGCCCGCGAACACCTTGCCCACCGGCTCGAGCACGCCGGCCGGATCGGGCTGGTTGGCGACCGCGGTGTTGTCGGTCCAGTCGACCAGCAGGATGGGCCCGCACAGCGAGTGATGCCACAACGCCCCGCCGTCGGCCTGGCACAACCGCGCGGCCTCGTCGAACAGGGCCTGCGCCTTCACGGGATCGACCGCGGCATGGGCCGCTTGCGGGCCCGAGGCCGCCAGCACGACCGCGGCTGCGGTGGCGACGTTCAACACGGACGAGTTCACCAAGCGCAGCCGCCAAGCCATCGGATCTCCTCGAAGTACGACAGTCATCGTACTTTATACGACGCCCGTCGTACTTCGCAAGACCGCGACGGCGTCGGGGCCAGGACGCCTGGGTGGAGATCGTCGGCGACCGCGCTGTACGGCGGGCGTCGTGCGCGAGCGCCTCAGCGC
>DATCRO010000207.1:0-9147 GCA_036569025.1 Burkholderiaceae bacterium | reverse complement strand
CCGTGCAGCAGGCCGACTACGCCCCCTTGCTGGCCGACACCGTCGCCGCCCACCAGGGCAAACCGCTGGCCGACGTGGTCGACCAGGTGCTGGTGCGCTTCGGCCTCGAGATCCTGAAGGTCGTGCCGGGCCGCGTCTCCACCGAGGTCGACGCGCGGCTGTCGTTCGACACCGCGGCCACCGTGGCCCGCGCGCGCGGTATCATCAAGCTCTACGAAGCCGCGGGCATCGGCCGCGAGCGCGTGCTGATCAAGGTCGCGTCGACCTGGGAAGGCATCGCCGCCGCGCGCCAGCTCGAGGCCGAGGGCATCCACTGCAACCTCACGCTGCTGTTCAGCTTCTGCCAGGCGGTGGCTTGCGGCGACGGCGGCATCACGCTGATCTCGCCGTTCGTCGGCCGCATCTACGACTGGTACAAGAAGCAGGCCGGCGCGAAGTGGGACGAGGCCGCGCAGGCCGGCGTCAACGACCCGGGCGTGCAGTCGGTCACCCGCATCTTCAACTACTACAAGAAGTTCGGCATCAGGACCGAGGTGATGGGCGCGAGCTTCCGCAACGTCGGCCAGATCCAGGCGCTGGCGGGCTGCGACCTGCTCACCATCAGCCCCGACCTGCTGGGCTCGCTGCAATCGGACACCGGCGCGCTGCCCAAGGTGCTCGACGCCGAGGCCGCGCAGGCGCTGCAGCTGGAGCGCGTGCACTTCGACGAGCCCGCGTTCCGCTTCGCGCTCAACGAGGACGCGATGGCCACCGAGAAGCTCGCCGAAGGCATTCGCGCCTTCGCCGCCGACTCGATCAAGCTCGACGCGCTGATCGAGGCCGCGCGATGAGCCCGCAGCGCCGCCCCAAGGGCGAATGCTCCCCCTCGGGGGGACGCCGCGCAGCGGCAAGGGGGCAAGCATGACTTTCGTGCGCTGCGACCAGACCGAGGCCTGGAAGGCGCTGCAGGCGCACTACGACGCGAGCGGCAGGCAGTTCGACCTGCGCACGGCGTTCGCGTCCGATGCCGGCCGCTTCGACCATTTCGCCATCGAGGCGCCCGGCGTCTTCGCCGACCTGTCCAAGAACCGCTGGGACGCCGGCACCCGCGCGCTGCTGACGGGCCTGGCCGCCGAGTGCGGCCTCGAGGCGCGGCGCGACGCGATGTTCGCCGGCGAGCCGATCAACCTGACCGAAGGCCGCGCCGTCCTGCACACCGCGCTGCGCGCGCCGTCGAACGCGGCGCCCATCAGCGCGGTCACCGACGCCGCCATCGGCGAGGTGCATTCGGTGCTCGACCCGCTGCTCGCCTACGCGGAACGCGTGCGCGCGCAGGCCGGGACGCAGTTCACGGACGTGCTCAACATCGGCATCGGCGGCTCCGACCTGGGCCCGCAGATGGCCGTGATCGCGCTGCAGGAGTTCGTGCATCCGCAGCTGCGCTTCCACTTCGTCTCCAACGTCGACGGCCACGACATCGCGCCGGTGCTCGCGCGGCTGGATCCGAGCAAGACGCTGGTGATCGTCGCGTCCAAGACGTTCACGACGCAGGAGACGCTGGCCAACGCCAACGTCGCGCGCGACTGGTTCACGGCCAACGGCGGCACCGACGTCGCGACGCACTTCGTGGGCGTCACGACCAACATCGAGGCCGCGGCGAAGTTCGGCATCACCACCACCTTCGGCTTCTGGGACTGGGTCGGCGGCCGCTACTCGCTGTGGAGCGCGATCGGCCTGTCGATCGCGATCGCCGTCGGCGCCGACGGCTTCAAGGAGTTCCTGGCCGGCGCGCACGCGATGGACGAGCACTTCCGCAGCGCGCCGCTCGCGCGCAACCTGCCGGTGCAGCTTGCGCTGATCGACGTCTGGTACCGCAACTTCCACGGCTTCACGAGCCGCAGCGTCGCGCCGTACCACCAGGGCCTCAAGCGCTTCCCGGCCTACCTGCAGCAGCTGGAGATGGAGTCCAACGGCAAGCGCGTCGATGTCGAGGGCCGCGCCGTGCCGTTCGCCACCAGCCCGGTCGTGTGGGGCGAACCCGGCACCAACGGGCAGCACGCGTACTTCCAGATGCTGCACCAGGGCACCGACGTCGTGCCGGTGGAATTCATCGCGGTGAAGAGGCCGGCCGCGGGCCACGACGGTGCCTACGCCGACCTGCACGTGAAGCTGCTGGCCAACTGCCTCGCACAGTCGCAAGCGCTGATGCAGGGCAAGGCGCCGGCCGAGGCCGCGCAGGAATCGCCGCCGACGGCCTCGCGCACGATCGCGCGCGAGGTCATCGCCGAGCACCGCGGCTTCCCCGGCAACCGCCCCAGCACGACGCTGGTGCTGGACGCGCTCACGCCGCGCACGCTCGGCGCGCTGGTCGCCTTGTACGAGCACCGCGTGTTCTGCAGCGGCGCCCTGTGGGGCATCAACAGCTTCGACCAGTGGGGCGTGGAACTCGGCAAGGCGCTGTGCAACGCGCTGCTGCCGCGACTGGCCAGCGGCGCCACGGACGGGCTCGATTCGTCGACGGCCGGACTGCTGACCCGCTTGAAGAAATGACAGCCCGGCTCGCTCCGCTCGCCGCCCCCAAGGGGCTCAGGCCGGCTCGCTCCGGAGCGGCCGAGCGCTCGCCGGCCAGGGCGGCAGCCGGGTTGTTCGAGCGGTGTTGAAATGCGGAGGCGGCTGGATTCGGGCCGCTTCCTTCAATTCGATCGATGACTTCTCGCTCCAAGCCCGACCGCGCCCTCGTCTTCGACTTCGGCCGCGTGCTGTTCCGCTGGCGCCCCGACGCGCTGCTGGCCCAGGTGCTGCCGCACCGCGCCTCCGACCCCGAGAGCACCAGGCACTGGGTCGGCCAGGTGTTCCAGGCCTATGGCGGCGACTGGGGCGAGTTCGATCGCGGCACGGTCGAGCCCGAGGAGCTCGCGCGCCGCATCGCCGCGCGCACGGGCCTGACCGAGGACGAGGTCGCGGCCGTCATCGCGGCCTGCCCCGGCGAGCTCGAGCCGCTGCCCGACACGGTGGCGTGGCTGCGCCGGCTGCACGCGCGCGGCGTGCCGCTGCACTACTTGTCGAACATGCCCGAACCCTTCGCACAGCACTTCGAGCGCACGCACGACTTCATGCGGCTGTTCGAGTCCGGCGTGTTCTCGTCGCGCGTGCAACTGATCAAGCCCGACCCGGCGATCTTCGTGCATGCGGCCGAGGTGTTCGGCCGCGCCCCGGCGAACCTGCTGTTCCTCGACGACCACGAGCCCAACATCGTGGCGGCCCGGGCCGCGGGCTGGCAGGCGGTGCACTTCCTCGATGCCGCCCAGGCCGAGGCCCAGGTGCGCGCGCTCGGCTGGTGACGCCACTGTCGCGCAAAGTGCACGCCGCCCATTCAATCGGGCAGGCCTCGGCCAAAACAAGTAACCTAGGCGGTACGCGGTGACCGCGTCCGGTGGCGGCATGCGCCCAGCGTTGCCGCCGGGAGCCCGGACGCGCCGCAGCCCGCGTCGATGAAGGCGGCCAGTCAATCCGCCGGGGAACCTATCCGATGTCCAAGATCCTCGTCGTGGACGACCTCCGCGACAGTGCCGACAGCCTGGCCCTGCTGTTCGATGCGATGGGCCACCAGACGCTGACGTCCTACGACGGCCAGGAGGCGGTGGAGGCGGCGCAGTCGTTCGAGCCGGACATCGTGTTCCTGGACATCAACATGCCCATCCTCGACGGCTACGGCGCGGCGCGCTCGCTGCGCGACGCGAGGGTCGACGCGCCGCCCGTGCTGGTGGCGCTGACCGCCGTCTCCGGGCCGGACGCCAAGCGCAAGGCCGACGACGCCGGCTTCGACTTCTACGTCACCAAGCCGGCGGACTTCAACGTGCTGATCACCATCGTCGACGACCTGTCGCGGCGGATGGCCAACCGGCCGCACTAGGCGGAGACGTCTTGCGCGCGCCGCCGGGCGCGGGCGCGGCGGAACTGGCGGTCGGTGCCGAAGCCGGCGAGTTCGATCGCCTGCGCGGTCGGCAGCCCGCGCGCGATCGCCTGCTCGGCCAGGCCGCTGCGCACGTGCTCGACGTAGTCGCGCGGCGAGATGCCGGCGTGATCCTTGAACAGTCGCGCCAGGTGTCGCGGCGTCACGTGGGCCACGGCGGCCAGCGCCGGCACGTCCCAGTCGTGGCCGGGCCGCTCGCACACCGCGTTCTGCACCCGGTGCACGGCCGGGTGCAGGTGGTTGCGGCCGTCCAGCAGTGGCGAGCGCTGCGGGTCGTCGGCGCCGCGGCGCTGGAACACGACCATCGTCTCGGCGACGGCCGCGGCCACCGCGTCGCCGCAGACGCTGCCGATGCAGTGCAGCGCGAGGTCGATGCCGGCGGTGATGCCGGCGCTGGACCACAGCGGCCCGTCGACGACGAAGACGCGGTTCGCGCACACCTGGGCCTGCGGCGCCAGCGCGGCCAGCGCCTCCAGGTGCTCGTGGTGCGTCGTGACCTGGCGGCGTCCGACCAGCCCGGCGTCGGCCGCCAGCAGGGTGCCGACGCACACGGTCAGCAGCCGGTGCGGGGTTGCCCCCGCGGGCGTGACGCGCGCGAGCGCGGGCGCGACCACCGTCGACAGCCAATGGCGGGCGCCGAGCCAGCCGTTGCGCTGCATCGTGGGCAGTGTGTCCTTCAGACCGGGCCGCCCCAGCAGCACGACCCAGGCCCCGGGCGGCAGGCCGTCCGGCAGGGGCTCCAGGCCGGACAACTGCAAGCCGATCGACGTCGTCACCTCCGGCTGCGCGCAGACGTAGCGCAGCCGGAAGGCCGGCGGCTGGCCGCGCGCGGCCAGCTGCTGGTTGGCCAGGCGCAGCGCCTCCGCGGGTCCGACGAGATCCAGCAGCAGCGTCTCGGGCAGCACCAGGAACAGGACGTCGATCATGGCGGCGTCAGTGCGCGCGGGCCAGCGCCTGATCCACCGATACCAGCGTCGCGAAGCGGTCGACCAGCACGGTCTCGGTGCGCTCGCGGATCTCGGCGGCCGTGAGCGTGCGGCCCGATGGCGTCTTCATGTCGAAGGTGAGCGTCGCGTCGCCGCAGAAGTCGACCTCCCAGCCCTCGTCGCTGGCGTGGCGCGTGGTCGTCTCGCAGCACTGCTCGGTGCGGATGCCCGCGATGATCAGGCGTCGGATGCCGCGGCGCACCAGCCAGGTCGCCAGCGGCGTGCCCACCAGCGAGCTGTGGCGATGCTTCTCGATCGTGAGCGCGGCCTCGAAGTCGGCCAGGCCGGTGAGCGGGCGCACGAACGGGCCGCCGTGCGCGAACGGGTTGTCCGGGGTCGGGGGGCCGTCGGTGTGGAACACGCGCACGATCGGGATGCCGCGCGCCTGGGCGCCGTCGATCAGCGCGTTGGCGTGCACCAGGAACACGTCCGCGCCAGATTGCGACCAGTACGGGCGCTGCCGGAAGGACTCCTGGACGTCGATCATGATCAGGGCGGTCTGCATGGCTTCTCTCCTGTGGTTGGATGACAGGAATGTTGCCCTCCGGCCGCCATTCTGGCAGGGCCGCCGCGCGACAGCTTGCGGACGTTTCAGGACATCGGTGCTGGCGTGAGTCGTGCGTGGACAGGCCCTAACGCCAGGCTGCCATCCCGTCGATCGCCTGGGCCGCGGCGGCGCGCGACTGCGTGATCACGGCCTGCTTCCACTCGGGCGTGTCGGTGAAGAACGCCTGGCGCATCGCGGCGCGCGCGAACTCGGCGCGCTCGTCGTGCAGCTTGCGCCGGCGCGCGAACCAGTGGTCGTAGCGGAGCGCGCGCAGCACGGCCTCGGCGGGCTGCGTGCCGAACTCCAGCGTGATGCCGGCGTAGGCCGCCTGCGGGCACTCGTCGTAAACGGCGTGCCACAGGTTGCCGTGCAGGTCGGACGACGTCGACGATCCGTCGTCGGTGAAGGTGATGCGGTTGCCCCACCAGGCCTTCGCGCGGTGCTTGGCGCCGTCCTCGTCGCGGGCGGCGAAGATGCGCTCGCCCACGCCGCTCTCGCCGAGTCCGCTGTGCAGGTCGATCCAGCCCAGCAGCTTGCAGCGCGTGGCGTGCTGGCGCAGCACCATGCGCAGCGTCTGGTGGCTCCAGGTGGGGCTCAGGCCGCCGTAGAACAGGCCGTCGGGGTGGCGGTACTGGCCGCCGGAGATCGCCGCCTGCAGCGCCGGCATGCCGTGCGAGCCGCCCCAGGCCAGGATCTGGCGCTCGTCGTCGACCGTCGGCGGCCAGTCCTCGGGCAGCAGGAACGCGGCCAGCTGGTCGTAGCCCGGATTGCCGGGGGGCGGGCGGCGGAAATCGATGAAGTTGCGGTTGAGGTCGACGCCCTCGTGCGTGACGCGGCGCCCGAACGAGAAGCCCCACGGATTGAGCGCGTGGATGAACAGCATGGCCACGCCCGCCAGCCGCGCCTTGTTGCGCAGAGCCTCGTCGTGGAGCATGGCCACCTGCGCGCCGGAGCCGCAGTAGCCCTCGACCCCGTGGCAGCCGCTGGAGACGACCAGCAGCGCGTCGGCGTCGTCGGCGCCGATGCGCGCGACGTCCATCGCGAGCGTCTCGAGCTCCAGTCCGCGCAGCGGCTCGGGATGCGACTCCAGCTGCGTGCCGTTGGCCGCCGCGAGGAATTTCGCGCGCGCCTCGGCATAGTTGTGGGCAAACGGTTCCGGCGGAGTCCTCATGCTCGTCTCCCTGGCTCAGGATGGCCGGCGTCGCGCCGGCCGGGTCAGTCGCGTTGCGCGAACCATTTCTCGACGAGCCGGATCCAGAGCGTGCCGCCCAGCGGGATCAGGTCGTCGTTGAAGTCGTAGTGCGGGTTGTGCAGCGTGCACGGCCCGAGATTGTGCGAATCCGATGTGTCAGTCGCGTCACCGCTGTAGGCGAGGCGGTGGCGGCCGTCCCCGTTGCCGATGACGAAGTAGGCGCCCGGCTTCTCGAGCAGGAAGTAGCTGAAGTCCTCGGCGGTCATCGACGGCTCGAAGGCCAGCGTGTTCTCGGCGCCGACGGTGTCGCGCATGACGCCGGCGACGAACTCGGCTTCGGCCGCATGGTTGACGGTGGGCGGGTAGTTGCGGTGGAAGCGGAACTCCACCGTGGCGCCGAAGGCGGCGGCCGTGTGCCGGGCGATCTCGCGCATGCGCTGCTCGATCAGGTCGAGCACCGGCAGCGTGAACGTGCGCACCGTGCCCTCGATGTGCGCCGAGTCCGGCACGACATTGGTGGCCTCGCCGGTGTGGATCGTGGTGACCGAGATGACACCCGTGTCGGTGGGCTTCTTGTTGCGCGTGACGATGGTCTGGAACGCCTGCACCATCTGGCAGGCGATGGGCACCGGGTCGATGGACAGGTGCGGCAGCGCGGCGTGCGACCCGCGGCCGCGGATCGTGATGAAGAACTCGTTGCTCGACGCCATGCACGGCCCCGGGCAGACGGCCAGCTGGCCGGCCTTGATGCCGGGCCAGTTGTGCATGCCGAACACGGCGTCCATCGGGAACTCGGTGAACAGCCCATCCTTGATCATCTCGCGCGCGCCGCCGCCGCCTTCCTCGGCCGGCTGGAACAGCAGGTAGACGATGCCGTCGAAGTCCCGGTGCCTGGCGAGGTGCTGCGCGGCGGCCAGCAGCATCGCGGTGTGGCCGTCGTGGCCGCAGGCGTGCATGCGGCCCGGGTTGCGGCTCGCGTGGGCAAAGGTGTTGGACTCGGCCATGGGCAGGGCGTCCATGTCGGCGCGCAGGCCGATGGCGCCGCCGTTCTTGCCGCGCTTGCCCTCGATGATGCCGACGACGCTGGTCTTGCCCAGGCCGCGCCGGATGGGGATGCCCCACTCGGTGAGCTTGGCGGCCACGAGGTCGCTGGTGCGATCCTCCTTGAAGCAGAGCTCGGGATACGAGTGGATCTCTCGTCGGAGCGCGGTGATGGCGGCCGCGTCGGCCAGCAGGGATTCGATGACGTTCATGGTGATGGAGTCGTGAAGGCGCGAGGCGTCCGGCCCGAGGGCTCTGGCCTCTCCTCGGATCGCGCCAGGATTCTTGCCGGAGACCGTGAAGCGACCGCGATTCGAGGACAGGCCTGACCCCGATCGTCAGCCGGGGATCGGGGTCAGGCCTGTCCTCACGTCGTGGCGATGGCTTTCCTGCGCTCGACGACTGCGCGCGACGTGAGGAGAGGCCAGACCCCTCCGGTCGTCGCCCGCGGGATCGGGTATGAAGCCCATCTTAAGCCTGTCGCGCTGCGGGAAACAGCCCCTGCCGGAGTGGCCTTGCCGCTCGCTCGGCAGGAGCGTTGTGGGATCATTTCGGCATGACCGACGTCCTCGACACGACCGCCGCGCCGCGCACCTTCCGCGCCGCCTGCCCGCACGACTGCCCCGACACCTGCGCGATGCGCGTCACCGTCGAGGGCGACAAGGTCATCAAGCTGCACGGCGACCCCGACCATCCGACCACCAACGGCGCGCTGTGCACGAAGGTGTCGCGCTACGCCGAGCGCACCGAGCACGACGAGCGCGTGCTCAAGCCGCTCAAGCGCGTCGGGCCCAAGGGCGCGGGTCAGTTCGTCGAGGTGTCGTGGGACGAGGCGCTGGACGACATCGCCGCCCGGCTGGCAGAGATCGCCCGCCGCGACCCCGAGGCCATCGTGCCCTACAGCTACGCCGGCACGATGGGCCAGGTGCAGGGCGAGGGCATGGCCGCGCGCTTCTTCAACAAGCTGGGCGCGTCGCGGCTGGATCGCACCATCTGCTCCAACGCCGGCGGCGACGCGCTGCTGGCCACCTACGGCGGCAAGGTGGGCATGCACGTCGAGCACTTCGCCGAGAGCAAGCTCATCGTCATCTGGGGCAGCAACTCGATCACGTCGAACCTGCACTTCTGGCCGATCGCGCTGGCCGCCAAGCGCGCCGGTGCCACGCTCGTGTGCATCGACCCGCGTCGCACCGAGACGGCCGAGAAGTGCCACGTCCACCTCGCGCTCACCCCCGGCAGCGACGGCGCGCTGGCGCTGGCGGTGATGCACGAGCTGATCGTCAACGACTGGCTCGATCACGACTACATCGCCCGGCATGTCGAGGGGTGGGACGGCCTGCGCGAACGCGCGCTGCAGTGGACGCCCGAGCGGGCGGCGCCGGAGTGCGGCCTCACGGTCGACCAGATCCGCGATTTCGCGCGCCTGTAC
>DATCRO010000206.1:0-6061 GCA_036569025.1 Burkholderiaceae bacterium | reverse complement strand
CGCAAGCTGTTCCTCGCCCTGATGGGCTTCGTGATCGTGTTCGGCCTCGCGCTGCGCTTCATCACGTTGCCCGAGCCCGCGCGCGCGCCGGCAGCGACCCTGCCGCCGATCGCCGCCAAGCTCCTGCTGGAAGACAAGCCCAAGCCCCCGCCGCCGCCACCGACGACTTGATCCCGGGCCTGAAGGCCGAGCTCGACGCGATCTCCGCGCGTCCCGTGGCCCAGGCGCAGAACGCGGCGCTGTCGCACTCGGTGACGATCATGGGCGACAAGGACATCCCGTACCAGCTGCTGCGCAAGGTGATGTACACCGCCGCGCGCGCCGACTTCACGGACGTCTCCTTCGCCGTGAACAGGAAGGACTGACGATGGCCCCCACGCTCACTCTGTTCGCTGCCGCCCGAGGGGGCGGCAGCTTGCTCAGGGCGGCCGAGCGCTGCGCTGCACCATGACCGCGATCTCCTTCCGCCAATCGACGCTGCCGTGGGCGCTGGCGCACGACGACGAGGAGCGCTTCCGCAAGCTGTTCCTCGCGTTGATGGGCTTCGTGATCGTGTTCGGCATCGTGCTGCGCTTCATCACGCTGCCCGAGCCCGAGCATGCGCCGGTGGCCACGCTGCCGCCGATCGCCGCCAAGCTCCTGCTGGAAGACAAGCCGAAGCCGCCGCCGCCTCCGCCGCCCAAGACGTCGGAGAAGATCGAGCCGCCCAAGCCCGACCTCAAGGACAAGTCCGAGCCGGCGCCGCTGCCCACCAAGCCCGTGCCGCGCGAGCGGCCCGTGGTGGAGGCGCGCCAGCCGATCCCGGGCAAGCCGCCGGGCGAGGATCGCGAGGCCGCGCGCAACAAGGCCGCGGGCGTGGGCCTGCTGGCCGCGCTCAAGGACCAGCCGCCCGAGGTGCATGGCGCCCCGCTGGCCGTGCAGCTCAACCAGAACATCGACAAGAAGGGCGCCGGCGTGGGCACCGGCGTCGGTGTCGGGGTGGGCGCCGGCAAGGAGCAGGGCCTGCCCGATCGCAACATGATCACGTCCAACGCTGCCGGCGGCTCGGGCGGGATCAACACCGCGGGCTTCAGCCGCGATTCGGGCGGCGGCGGCCTGGCGGGCCGCGCCACCACGCTCGTCGCGGGCGTGGCCGGTGGCGGCGGAGGCGGCGGCCCGGGCCTGGGCGGCGCCATCACCGGCTCCGGCGGCCATGGCACGGGCGCGGGCGTCGGCAAGTCCGGCGGCACGATGTCCAAGAGCGGCAGCGGCAAGGCGTCGCGCTCGCTGGAGGAGGTGCGCCTGGTGCTTGAACGCGCCAAGGGCTCGCTGTACGCGATCTACAACCGCGCGCTGCGCGAGGACGCCTCGCTGCAGGGCAAGGTCGTCGTCGAGTTCACCATCGCCCCCAACGGCAGCATCACGTCGTGCCGGCTGGTGTCCAGCGAGCTGAAGAACCCGGATCTCGAGCAGAAGCTGCTCGCGCGGATCCGCACGCTGTCGTTCGCCGCGGAGGACGTGGAGACGCTCGTCACCACCTACCCGCTGGACTTCCTGCCGTCCTGATCCCACGCGCCCTGCGCGCCACGCCGGCCCTCGCGATCCGATCGCGGCGGCCGGCGTTTTTCATGGGCACGCGCGGGCGCCGCAGCGCCGGCTGGCCCGTTATCGCGCGATCGGCGCGGGGCGGTCCCCCTCGGGATGCTTGAAAATGGGCTCCTGGCGGCAAAATGCGTGGATCGAGGTGCTCGCCGAGCACCCCAACGCGACAACTCCGCCCCGCCCATGACCTCCCCGTCCACCCCACCCTCCTCGCCCGCGGCGCTCACGCCCGCGCGCGCGGCCGCGGCCCTGCTGGCCAGGCACTGGGACGGCAAGCTCCCCGTCGACCCGCGGCGGATCGCCGCGGCGCTGGGCATCCGCGTGGTCGCGCGCGGCGGCCCGGGCGACCCGGACTACGCGTACAGCGGCTACTTCGACAACAGCGGCGAGCAACCGGTCATCGAGTACAACCAGTCCGAAGCGGTGGTGCGCCAGCGCTTCACCATCGCGCACGAGCTCGGCCACTACGCGCTGGGCCATGCGAGCTCGCCGCGCGACACCCCGGCCAACTTCAGCACCAAGGTGGCCGACGACGCCGAGCGCCTCGCCAACCGGTTCGCCGCGGAGCTGCTGATTCCCGCCAAGGAACTGCGCATCCTGCTGCAGACGGGAAAGCTCAAGAACGTGGCCGAGTTCGCCGACGCGTTCTGGACCTCGCAATTGGCCATCACCTATCGCATGCAGGGGCTCGGACTGATTCCATGACGACCGACCCGAACGACATCAGCGGCGACGTGTCGCCCCCGGTCACGACGACGGTCGCCAACGACCTGATCTCCGAGCAGGCCACCCGCCGCTGGTTCCGCACCATCGCCCTGCTCGCGGCGCTGCTGACGCTGGGCATCCTGTTGCTGACGATGGGGGCGATCGTCCACACGTTCCTGTCGGAATTCCGGACGCTCGCGCTCGACACGCAGGTGCAGCTCGCGTCCGCCCAGCGCGTGGCCGCCCCGCCGGCGGCCGCGGCCTCCGCCGCCGCGGTGGCGCCGGCCGCGACGCACGTATGGGTCTCGCTGGGTGCGTTCACCACCTCCATCGCGGCGCTGGTGACGGCGCTTGTCGTGGCGGCCACGGTGCTGGCCATCGCGCTGGTGCGCGCCAGCTTCACGCTGACCGCGCGCGGCGACGATCCTGCGCGGCCGATCGCCGACACGGTCGAGGACGCCCCGGTCACGCTGCCGGCGGCGGACTTCGTCAAGGCGTTCGGGGAGTCGGTGCAGACGGCGCTCAAGGGCCTGCAGGCGCCCGCGCGGTAGGAACGTAGGGCGGGTTAGCCGAAGGCGTAACCCGCCGTTCGTTGGCGCCAATTCGCCCGGCGCCGCCATCCCGACCCGGTACCGCGGCCGGCGACGCAAACGGCGGGTTACGCCTTCGGCTAACCCGCCCTACGTCGCACAGACGTCACGCTCAGCTCAGCCGCGAGCCCTTGGGCAGGCGCGCCGCCAGCCACTCGTGGACGTCCGCCCGGATGTGCCGGCCCGCCAGCAGGAAGTCCTCGAAGCGGCTCGGCACGTAAGGCAGGAACAGCAGCGGCATGCGCGCTTCCTCGGGCGTGCGCGCCGCCTTGCGGCCGTTGCACGCGGCGCACGCGGTGACCAGGTTCATCCAGCTCCAGGCGCCACCGCGGCTGGCGGGCACGATGTGCTCGCACTGCAGGTGCCGTTCCGTGAAGCGCAGGCCGCAGTACGCGCAGGTCATGCGGTCGCGGCGGAACAGCTTGCCGGCCGTCACGGCAGTCGTGCGGTCGAACAGGTTCACGCGCGCGGCGCCGCGCAGCGCGATGATGGGGTGCACCTCGATGACCGACTGATGGCCGCTGGCGACGTTCCAGCCGCCTCGCAGCGTGCGCAGCGGGCCGTCGCCGTCGAACCAGGCCACCGCGCCCGACGCGTGGTGCGTGGCCGCCTGCTCGATCGAGATCCATGCCTGGGGCGTGCCCTGGATGTCCAGTTGCAGGACGTGCTGGTGCGTGGCTTGCATACCGGTGCCCTCCTTTCGCGGGCGTTCTCAGTCCCGCGCGTAGTGGGCGCGCTCGCTGCCGTCAAAAGCAGCCGGACTTCATGCAGCAGTTCCTGAAGCGGCGCGCCGCTCCGCACACGCACGGATCGTTGCGGCCGAGCTTCTCCCTCAACTCCTTGTCGCCGCGGACGACGCGGTCGCCGCGCTTGACGCCCGTCTCGGACGGGTAGCCGCTACGGCGCTTGCTCGTCGTGGAGTGCGTAAAAGCTGAGGTCGTCTTCGAGTTCGCGTTTCATGATGGATCTCCTCGGGGTCCGTTTGATGACATGCGCTCAGGGGTGGCCGAACGGGATCGAACCGATGTCAGCGGACCCACAACCCGCGGCTCTGCCATTGAGCTACGGCCACCCCTCAGCGCACGACGTGCTGGACTCGACGGTCGGAGTCCAACCGACGCGGGCTTGCGCCACCTGAATTGCAATCAGGCGCCTTCGACCACTTGGCTACGTCGAGCAAGAAAAAGTTTCCGGTCACGGGTTCCGGAGCCGCCCAATCGTTGCGGCCGGTTTGCGTCGCGAAGCGTGAGCGCTCCGGCGACTTCGGTTGAATGGCGCCTCGTGCCGGACTTGAACCGGCGACCTCCCGCTAGACAGGCGGGCACTCTGGCCGCTGAGTTAACGAAGCGTGCGAATCAAAGGTTCCGGTCACGGGTTCCGGAGCCGCCCAATCGTTGCGGCCGGTTTGCGTCGCACGGCGTGAGCGCCTGCGCGACTTCGGGTTGACCACTTCCACTTCGGCTGTGCCCCCACGCGAGCCCTCCCGTCGGAGGCGGCGTCTCGCTGCACGAAAGCGGGTTTCCCGCCGCGCACATCCCGCGTCGCTTACGCCAGGCGTCGATGCGACGTCGGAGTGCAGGGGCACACCCGAAGTGGAAGAGAAAAAACAAAAAGGCCCGGATCCTTCGCGGAATCCGGGCCTCTGGAATTCAGAGAGCGGCTGGCGCGTCGTTCAGACGCGGCGGCCTCCCGGATGGGAGCGATCCTCGGAGTCGCGATACGCATGCACCTGCCCCAAGGTCGGTGCGCACGTCAGCAGCGGGACGGCACAGGCGAACGCGCGCGAGCCGACGAGGGCTTGGGCGTTGCGAAGGGCGATCCGGCTTTTCACGATGGGGTCCTGAGGTCGGTTCCGTTTCGAGGGCCGCGTCGAGCATGGGTCTCGGGCGTGCACCTCGTGCAAAGAATCGTCGCTTCTTCAAGCGACAGGTCGCAGTGTAAATAGTCTTTACTGATTGCGCAAGGGGTCGCCGACAAATTCGTTGCGTGGTGTCCACGTCCGCCTCCGCGGCCCACGCGCGCCCCGCGTGGCAGCGCGGCGCGAAGACACAAGCAAAATCGATGAGCTCAAAGAAAACTTTCTTGCTTGCGCGGCCCGGGGCGCGTTTCCAGAATCGGCCTCATCGCTCGACCGGTGCCGTGCACCGCGCTCGCCCGACAATCCCTCGGCTCATCTCCTGGAGTCCGCACATGGCACCTGACGTCTCACTCTGGCCGCTGCTCGGCGTGGCCGTGATCATCGCGGGCTTCGTCCTGCGGTTCAACCCGATGATCGTCGTCATCGCGGCGGCGGTCACGACGGCGCTCATCGCGAAGTTCGGTCCGCTGGGCACGCTGGCTGCGATCGGCGCCGGCTTCCTCAAGACGCGCAACCTCACGCTCGCGCTGATCCTGCCGCTGGCCACGATCGGCCTGCTCGAGCGCCACGGCCTGCGCCAGCACGCGCAGGCCTGGATCCAGCGCTTCCGCAAGGCGACGACGGGCCAGCTGCTGATCGTCTACCTCGGCGTGCGCGAGCTCTGCGCCGCCGTCGGCCTGACGGGCCTGGGCGGCCACGTGCAGATGGTGAGCCCGCTGATCGCGCCGATGGCCGAGGGCGCAGCCGAGGCGCGCCACGGCGCGCTGCCCGACAAGGTGCGCTTCCGGTTGCGCGCGATGGCCGCATCGGCCGACAACGTGGGCCTGTTCTTCGGCGAGGACATCTTCGTCGCGTTCGGCGCGGTGGTGCTGATCACGACCTTCCTGCACGAGGCGGGCATCGACGTCGAGCCGCTGCATGTCGCGCTGTGGGGCATTCCGACGGCCGCCGTGGCGTTCATCGTGCACGCGTGGCGCCTGCATCGGATCGACGCGGCGCTGGCGCGCGAGCTGGGCCGGCCCGCGGCCGATGACGGCGCGGCCGTCGCCACGAAGGAGGCCACGGCATGAGCAACGCGATCTTCTCGCTGCCGCATCTGTACGTGCTCGCCGGCCTCGTGCTGGCCTTCGTGGCGGTGACGACCGCGCTCGACAAGCGCCATCCGCGCCGCTTCGGCAGCGCGTTCTTCTGGGGCTTCTACGCGCTCGTGTTCCTGGTGGGTGACCTGCTGCCGCCCGCATGCATCGGCGCCGGTGTCGTGGCGATGGCCGTCATCGCCGGGTTGCACCGCGTCGCGCCGGGGCCGCACGATGCGCCCGCGCTGGCC
>DATCRO010000205.1:0-3092 GCA_036569025.1 Burkholderiaceae bacterium | reverse complement strand
GCACAAGGACGACCTGGCCGCGATGATGATCACCTACCCGTCCACGTACGGCGTGTTCGAGCCGGGCGTCAAGGCACTGTGCGCGCTGGTGCACCGGTACGGCGGCCGCGTCTACGTCGACGGCGCCAACATGAACGCGATGGTGGGCGTGGCGGCGCCGGGCGAGTTCGGCGGCGACGTGAGCCACCTGAACCTGCACAAGACCTTCTGCATCCCGCACGGCGGTGGCGGCCCGGGCGTCGGCCCGGTCTGCGTCGTGGCCGACCTCGTGCCCTTCCTGCCGGCGCACCGCGCCGCCGGCCTGGGCGCCGAGGACGGCAAGCGCGTCGGCGCCGTCTCCGCGGCCCCGCTGGGCAACGCCGCGGTGCTGCCGATCAGCTGGATGTACGTGCGCATGATGGGCGCCGCCGGCCTGCGCCAGGCCACCGAGACGGCCATCCTCAACGCCAACTACATCGCCGCGCGCCTGTCGCATCACTACGACATCCACTTCAGCGGCAACATCGCCGGCATCCAGGGCGGCGGCGTCGCGCACGAGTGCATCCTCGACCTGCGCCCGCTCAAGGACAGCTCCGGCATCACCGCCGAAGACGTCGCCAAGCGCCTGATCGACTACGGCTTCCATGCGCCGACCCTGTCGTTCCCGGTGGCCGGCACGCTGATGGTCGAGCCGACCGAGAGCGAGCCGCTGGCCGAGCTCGACCGCTTCTGCGACGCGATGATCGCCATCCGCTCCGAGATCGCCAAGGTCGAGGGTGGCCACTGGCCGCGCGAGGACAACCCGCTCAAGAACGCGCCGCACACCGCGCAGGCGCTGCTCAAGGGCGAGTGGCCCCACGCGTACTCGCGCGAGGACGCCGCCTACCCGGTGCCGGCGCTGCGCCTGGGCAAGTACTGGTCGCCCGTGGGCCGCGTCGACAACGTCTACGGCGACCGCAACCTGTTCTGCAGCTGCGTGCCGATGTCGGAATTCGCCGAGCAGGCCGAAGCCGAGGCCGCGAAGGCCTGATGCCCATGCCGCCATGCGAATGGCGGCGGGGTCGTATCGTGGAAGTCGCGGCCGGCGTCACGAGCGCTGCCGCGGCCGACTGTTTCAGCTGAAGGCATCCCATGGCAGTCTCGGTTTTCGACCTCTTCAAGATCGGCATCGGCCCGTCGAGCTCGCACACGGTGGGCCCGATGCGCGCCGCGCGCATGTTCGTCGCCCGCCTCGCGCACGAGGGCGCGCTCGCGCGCACCGCGCGCGTGAAGGCCGAGATGTACGGCTCGCTCGGGGCCACCGGCAAGGGCCACGGCAGCGACAAGGCCGTGCTGCTGGGCCTGGCCGGCCACGAGCCCGACACGGTGGACATCGAGCAGGTGCCCGCCATCCTCGACGCCATCCGCACGCAGCATCGCGTGACGCTCAACGGCAGCCGCGAGATCGCGTTCGACGAATCGGCCGACCTCGTGATGCACCGCCGCGAGACGCTGCCGTTCCACGCCAACGGCATGCGCTTCACCGCGTACGACGACCACGGCGCCGAGCTCGAGAACCGCGTGTACTACTCGGTGGGCGGCGGCTTCGTCGTCAGCGACGAGGTGGCGGCCGACGGCTCCAGGCAGAAGGTGGTCGCGCCCGACACCACCGTCCTGCCCCACCCGTTCCACAGCGGCGACGACCTGCTGCGCCTGTGCGACGAGCACGGCATCGGCATCGCCGAGCTGATGCGCCGCAACGAGCGCCACTGGCGCACCGACGCCGAGATCGACGCCGGCCTGATGAAGATCTGGAAGGTGATGCAGGACTGCGTGGCGCGCGGCTGTCGCACGGAGGGCATCCTGCCCGGCGGCTTCAAGGTCAAGCGCCGCGCGGCGCAGCTGTACCGCGACCTCACCGTCAACCCCGAAGCGGCGATGCGGGACCCCTTGATGGTGATGGACTGGGTCAACCTGTACGCGCTGGCCGTCAACGAGGAGAACGCCGCCGGAGGCCGCGTCGTCACCGCGCCCACCAACGGCGCCGCGGGCATCGTGCCGGCCGTGCTGCACTACTACGCGCGCTTCGTGCCGGGCGCGAGCGACAAGGGCGTGGTCGACTTCATGCTCACCGCCGCGGCGATCGGCATCCTCTACAAGGAGAACGCGTCGATCTCCGGCGCGGAGGTCGGCTGCCAGGGCGAGGTGGGCGTGGCGTGCTCGATGGCGGCCGCCGGCCTCGCCGCCGTCATGGGCGGCTCGCCGCGCCAGGTGGAGAACGCCGCCGAGATCGGCATGGAGCACCACCTGGGCCTGACCTGCGACCCGGTGGGCGGCCTCGTGCAGATCCCGTGCATCGAGCGCAACGCGATCGCCTCGGTCAAGGCCATCAACGCGGCGCGCATGGCGCTGCGCGGCGACGGCACGCACCACGTGAGCCTGGACAAGGTCATCAAGACGATGCGCGAGACGGGCGCCGACATGCAGACCAAGTACAAGGAGACCGCGCGCGGCGGGCTGGCCGTCAACATCGTCGAGTGTTGAGCGGCGACGGCAAACTGGGCGACACTAGTGTCGTGAGTTGGAAATTCGTTGAAGAATTCCGCCCAGAACGGCCGCATCCGTCGTTGCGCCCGCTCGCGAGGCCAACCGGCATCGTGTCGCGGGCGCGCCTAGTCTGCAACCGTTCTGGACGGAATTCGGCACCGTCTTTTCTTCGCTTCAGACCTATTCAACGAATTTCCAACTCACGACACTAGCCGTCCATGCGACGATTCCTTCCCCCGGTGGCCGCCCTCCTCGCCCTCGCAGGCTGCGCTGCGCCGCCGCCGGTGGGCGCCGCGCTCGACGAAGTGCGCATCGACTCGCGCGGCTTCGAGGCCGGCGGCGACGCCTGCGCCGATTTCTCGCTGACCGCGGCCCAGGCCCGCTACTTCCTCGCGCGCTCGGTGGTGGTCACCGCGCGCCAGCAGCACGACGATTGGGACATCCTGCCCTGCTACGTGCGCGGAACGGCGCGCTCGGCCAGCGGCGTCTGGCACTGGGAGATCCGCGCCGGCGGCACCGCGACGCTGGAGACGCCGGCCGGCGACACCGAGCTGCGCGGCTGCAGCGACTGCGACGCGGTCCTCGGC
>DATCRO010000204.1:0-2034 GCA_036569025.1 Burkholderiaceae bacterium | reverse complement strand
CGCGCCCACCCGGTGTCATCGTGCGCGCAGTCACAGGATCCACCTCTCCCGGAGACTACGCGGTCCGCCAGGCGCGGATCCTGCGACTTCGTGCAGGATGACGCGTGGTTGGCGGCCCCGGTGACTGACCTGCCGCCGCGCAGCCCTGATCTCATCCCACACGGAGCCGGGGCTTTCCGGCCCCACGACAATATCGACATGACCGCTGCATTCATCGGCATCGACTGGGGCACGACGCACCGTCGTGCCGCGCTGGTCGGCGCCGACGGTACGCTGCTCGACGAGCGCGCCGACGACGACGGCGCCCTGGCCTGCAAGGGGCGCTTCCGCGACTCGCTGGAGGCCCTCGTGGCCGGCTGGCCGGGCGCGACGCCTCGATTGCCGGTCGTCATGGCGGGCATGGTCGGCGCGGCCATCGGCTGGCAGGCGGTGCCCTACCTCGAAGGCGGCACCTCGCTGTCGGACCTGCCGCGTCACCTGGTGCCGGTCGCCGAGGCGCCGGCGGGCCGCCGCTGGTTCATCGCGCCGGGCTGGTGCCTGCGCGGCGACGACGGCGCGGTCGACGTCATGCGCGGCGAGGAGACCCAGTTGTTCGGCGCGCTGCACGTGCTCGGACCGGCCGCGTCCGACGGCTGCTACGTGCTGCCGGGCACGCACAGCAAGTGGGTGCGGCTGCGCGGGGGCCGCATCACCGAGCTGCGCACCTACATGACCGGCGAGCTGTTCGCGCTGCTGCGCCAGCACGGCACGCTCGCCAGCGCGATGCAGACGTCGATGGCCACCGGCCCCGCCGGGCTGCAGCACGACAGCGTCGCCGATTCCCCCGACTTCGTGCGCGGCGTCGCGCAGGCCGCGCGCGGCCCGGTGCTGACGCACGCGCTGTTCGGCGCCCGCGCCCGCGTCGTCACCGGCGCGATGGCGCCCGGCGCGGCGGCGGCGTACGTCAGCGGTCTGCTGATCGGCGCCGAATGGTCGGACGCGCAGCGCCTGGCGTCGCGCGACGAGCCGGCGCGCGTCATCGGCGAGCCCGCGCTGGCCGCGCTGCACGCCGCCTGCGCACGCTTGCACGGCCGCGAACTCGAGACGCTCGACGCGCGCCGCATCCAACTGGCCGCCTGGCGCGCCATGGCCACCGAGGACATCCCCGCATGACCGATTCCACCACCTGGCCGCCGGCGCTGCCGCTGGTCGCCATCCTGCGCGGCCTGCAGCCCGAGCGCGCCCTCGACGTCGCGCGCGTGCTGTTCGACGCCGGCTTCCGCGCGCTCGAGGTGCCGTTGAACCGGCCCGGCGCGATCGCCGCCATCGCCGCCATCGTGCCGCAGGCGCCGGCCGATGCCTGCATCGGCGCGGGCACGGTGCTGGAGACCGCGCAGGTCGACGCCGTGGGTGACACCGGCGCGACGCTCATCGTGTCGCCGCATTTCGACGCCGCCATCGTGCGCCGCGCGCGCGAACGCGGCATGCGCACGGTGCCCGGCGTGTTCACCGCGTCCGAGGCCTTCGCGGCCTGGCGGGCGGGCGCCGACGCGCTCAAGATCTTCCCCGCCGAGGCGATGACCCATGCGGGTCTCACCGGCCTGACCACGGTGCTGCCGCCGGGCCTGCCGCTGTGGCCGGTGGGCGGCATCGTGCCCGGCAACCTCGCCGACTGGCGTCGCGCCGGTGCCACCGGCTTCGGCCTGGGCGGCGGGCTGTTCAAGCCCGAGTTCGGCGTCGCCGAGATCGCCTCGCGCGCCCGGGCCTACGTGGACGCGTGGCACGCGAGCGCGTGATGCGAGCGGGGATTTCAAGGCCGGGACAAGCCCGCCCTTGAGCAAGCGCCGGCTGGCGCCACCGCCGTCGTCGCGGTGCATCGCCTGGAGACCGCCTGGCTCGTCGAAAGCCGATGGCGGCCTGCCGCTCTCGCATCCTGCCTGGATGCCGGGCAAATGGCCGCGTTCGAACCCTTGCGGCTGTCGCATTTCGCGCAACACACCCCGATTTTAGGGAAGCGCGGCGCGCGCCGCGTTCCTAGACTGACTGCGTCACCTC
>DATCRO010000203.1:0-2363 GCA_036569025.1 Burkholderiaceae bacterium | reverse complement strand
GAACGACTTCTTGCTCGCGGTGAACGGCCGGGCGCGCAGACCCCAACTCCGCAGGGTCGCGAGCACGCCGGCGCCGACGCCGATGGCGTCCACAACGGACTCGTCGGCGGGCCGCTGCCGCGCCTTGACCTCCTTGGCGATCTTCACCGTGTTCGAGAGCGTGAGCTTCTCGACCTTCTCCACGACGTGACCGCACCGGTGCGCAATGCCAGTGAAGTCGGTGCCGCCGAGCGCGACGTCGACGCCGAGGACCTTCGTCGGCGCGTGCTTCCGGCGCCCGGACTTCTCCCAGACCTTCCAGCGCTCGATCGCGTCCTCGACCCAAGCGAGCGGGATCACGGCGTCGGCGGCCGAGGCATAGAACTCGCCGAGGACGCGGTTCTGGTACGGCGCGGAGTCGACGCCCCACTGGTTCTTCCGGGCTTCGGCCCAGTCCTGCGAGATCCGACCCGCGTGGATGACCTGCTTGAGCGTGACGTGCAGGCGCTTCCAGTCCGGGAACTTGTCCGGGTTCATGTGGATCTCGTAGAAGTGGCCTTGCGGCTCGCCCGGCGTGGACGTCGCGACGGCGTAGGCTTCCATGCCACGAACAGCCGGCGGCGCGCTGGGACGTTTTCCCGTCGACTTCGACGCACCGGAGAAGGCACCTTCCGCGGCCTCGAAGACCTGCGGCCGGATCGCCTTCGACTCGTCGAAGATGTACAGGACGCTGTCGGCGTGCACACCTTCGATCTTCTTCTCGTCGGAGCTGGCGACGGCAAAAGCGCTGCCGTGCTTGAGGTTCAGCGACAGACTGAGCAGTTCGCCCGAGGTGCCTTCGCGCCACGGCGTCATGCCGAGCTTGTCCCAGCGCAGTTTCCGCGACCACTTCTTGATCTCAGGCCAGAGGTAGTGCTCCAGCTGCCGCCAGGCGCCGGCGGTAGTGGCCACCTTCCAGTCGCGCCCAGCGTCTTCACGGGTGATCGCGAACCAGAGCACGGTGAGGGCGTTGGTGGTCGTCTTGCCGAGACCGTGCGGGCCGCGGACGCAGATCCGGCCGTGCTTCGGCACGGCGTCCATGATCTCGTCCTGGTAGTCGGTGAGCCCGCGCTCGGCGCCGGTGACCGAGTCGGAGAAGTCAACGAACTCCCGGACGAAGCCCACGGGGTCGTCGTAGAACTCGGAGATCGGGATGGACTGCTGTTCGAAAGCCTGAGCGGCAAACTCGAAGGAGTCGACCAGGTCGGGGACGCCGTTGTTCCCGTCGTCGGGGACCCAGCTCTTCGACCGCATGCTACTGATCGTAATGGCTGGTCAGCGCGAAGCCCCGCCGCTCGGGTTCCGAACGCCGAGTGGCGGGGCTCCATCGCAGGTCCCGACCATGAGACCAGTCTTCAGCTTAACCCAGCGCGTCGAGCTGGGCCTGCAGCGCCGCGACGCTGGTGTTCGTCATCTGCCCCGGGGGCGCGGCGGCCGGAGCGGCCGCCGGCGGAGCCGGGACGCCAGGCGCAGCGGGGGCCTGCGGCGGGGCGACCGGCGCCGAGGGTGCCGCCGGAGCGGCGGGCGGCGCGTAGGCCGGGGCCGCGTACTGCTGCGGCGGAGCGGCCGGGGCCGCGGGAGCCTGCGGCGGGGCGACGGCGGCCGGAGCTGCCGCCGGGGGCGCCGCGGGGGCGGGCGGCTGCTGGACGGGCGCCGGGGCGGCCGGAGCCGTCTGCAGCGCCTGCTGGACGTGCGGCGGCTGCATCGCCATCGCCTGGTCGTACAGGCCGGCCTGCGGGTTCGCGGCGACCTGCATCGGCGTCATCGTCGGCGGGCCAGCGGGCGGGGCCGGGGGCGCGGGCGGCTGGTTCTGCTGTGCCATCGCCGCGGCCCACTCCTGCTCCTTCGCCGCGCGGGTCTGCGCGATGAGGTTGACGAAGGTCTGGAAGTTCGCGGTCACGTGGTCTAGCCACGGCTGCTCGGTGATCGGCTCGATCGCGTTGTAGTAGCCGAACTTGCCGCCCTTCTGCTTCTTGATCATCACCGGGTAGGCGTTGCCGTCCTCGACGAACGGGCGCAGCCCGTCGACGATCGCGCCGGCCATCCACATCACGCCGATGTACGGCGTGTTGGTCTGCAGGTCGATGAAGTCGACGATGACGCCATCGCCGCCGTCCGCCTGGTACTGCGTGCGGTTGATGTGCTTGACGTCCTTGACCCAGAGCAGCATGGGTCGGTCGACCATCTGCTGGGCCTGGACGCGGTCGCCCTGCGCCTGGTTCTGCGGCCGGACGTACTGCCCGATGCCGGTCGGTGCGGTCATGTCGTTCGTTCCGTTCTTTCGGCCTAGCTCGTTTTCAGGTTGCCGGGACAGGTCATCCCGGTGTCTTCGCCAGGGCTCAACC
>DATCRO010000202.1:0-4973 GCA_036569025.1 Burkholderiaceae bacterium | reverse complement strand
GAGGACAGCCAGTCGCCGCAGCCGCAGTCGCCCCAGTCGATGCAGCTGATGATCTCGCACGCGTCCGTCGCATCGCAGGCATCGCCCGGCGTGCACGAGGAGGCGTCGATGCAGGAGCCGTCGCACGGCACGTCGCAATCGACGAAGCCGGCCTGCGACGCGCGGACGGCGGCGGGTCGCGCGCGCAATTGCTCGGCCAGCAGGTGGCATTCGCGCAGGCGCAGGCGCAGCACGCCCAGGCCGCGCCACGCGCCGTAGCGCGAGACCGCGCGCAGCCCCAACGTGGAGCAGCTGCAGCCGCCCAGGTGGATGCGATGAGCGCATGCGAAGCCCTTGCGTGGCGACACGTGGCGCTTGTAGCCGCGGATGGCAGCCAGGAGCAGCGTGCGCGGAACGCTCACGAGGCGGCCCGGCCGTCGCGGCGGACGCGTCGCCACAGCAGGCGCACGGCGTGGCACGCCAGCAGATAGCCGCCGAAGTACAACAGCAGCGGCACCAGCCCCGAGGCCATCAGGACATCGCTCGCCCGGCGCGGCAGCAGGCCGATCAACAGGACCGGCCAGTAAAGCAGGTGGTAGCCCAGTCCGCGCGTGCGCTCGTCGACGAAGGCCCACGCCAGCGCGCCGCCGGCCAGCGGCGAGGCCACGGCCAAAGCGGCGGCAAGGAGGACGCTGGCGCGATTGACGGGAAGCATGGGTCGCCATTGTGACGGCTCGCCTGCCGACCGCCGATCGCCACGCGCGCGCCGGAAACGACAAGGCCCCGGTCCATGGGGAACCGGGGCCCTGGGAGGGAACCGCTTACTTGGTGACGGCTTCCGACGCGGCCGACGCGGCCTTGTGGGCGGCGTGCTTGACGCCGCTGGCGGCCTTGTGCGCGGCGTGCGCGGTGCCGGTGGCCACCGCCGACGCGGCGTGCTCGGTGCCGGTCGCGGCGGCCGACGCGCCCTTGGCGACGGCGTGGCCGGTGGCCTTGGCGGCGTGCTTGACCGCGCTGGCGGCGCTGGCCGCGGCGTCGGCGACTTCGGCGGCGCCGGCGAAGGAAACGGCACCGATCAGGGCGCAGGCGATCGAGAGAGTACGGAAGTTCATGGTGATTTCCATCGAGTTGTCGGACCAACGCGCTGGTGCCTTGGGACACGCCGCGCCGCGATGCCGGCGCCTTCGGGGACGCCTGCCAGCAACCAACGCGACACCCGTCAGGTCGGTTGACCGCGCAGCTCCTTGCGGATCACCAGCTTCAGCCCGGACCAGACGTCGCTGACCGCGCACACCTTGACGTCGACATATCCGAGCGGCAGCGCGATCTCGCGGATCGTGTCCTCGGTGATGTCGGTGGGCACCTTGGACGCCTTCTTCGGCCAGGACACCCACACCGCCGCCGCCGGCGCGATGCGCCCGCGCAGGTCCTGCAGGCAGGCCGCCAGGTCGGCGCGGCGATCGGCGAACACGTGGACGACGTCCGTCGTCGCCGACACCTTGGCCGCGAAGCGCACGCCCCCGGGCAGCGGCGCCAGCCAGTCCAGGTAGTCGTCGGGCGCATGCAGCGGCGCCACGCGGCTGCCCGCGACGATGCCCAGCTTGCGGGCGAGCGGGGTGCCGGAGTAGCCGGGGGCGGTCGTGGCCATGCTCAGGACTCCATCAGGATGTCGAACACCTTGTGGCGGTGCAGCAGGAAGTCGCGCGTGACGCGGAAGTGTCCGGTGCCCTCGCAGCCCACGGCGGCGACGTGCTTGGGCAGGACGCTCATCGCCGCGGATCCGCTCAGGGCCGGGCGATCGGCGCCAGCGGATCGAAGGTGGCCGCCGTCTTGGCCTGCCACGCCGCGATCGCGCGCGCCATCTCGTCGATGTCGAACACCGCGCTCTGCAGCAGCGTCATCTGCTCCAGCGACGCGGCCGTCGAATGATCGCGCGCGTGGTTCAGCGCCGACTTGCTGGCCGCGATCGCCAGTGGCGACTTGGCCGCGATGGCCGCCGCGAGCCGGCGCGCGTGGGCGACCAGCGCGTCGGCGTCCGGCAGCACCGCGTTGACGAAGCCCGCGGCCAGCGCGCGTTCCGCGCCCAGGCGGTCGCCCGTGTACGCGAGCTCGCGCGCGAGGCCCTGCGGCAGCAGGCGCTGCAGGCGTTGCAGCACGCCCAGGTCGGCGGCCATGCCGATGTGGATCTCCTGCACCGTGAAGAACGCGTCGGCGCTGCAGACACGCAAATCGCAGGCCGCCGCGAGGTCCAGCGCCCCGCCCACGCACGCGCCCTGCACCGCGCAGACGACCGGGAAGCGCGCGGCGTCCAGCACGTCGAAGCAGGCCATCAGGCGGCGCAGCTGGGTCTGGAACGCGAGGCGCTTGCGCGCGCTGCCGGTGTCCAGCATCGCCTGCATCGGGCCGTCGGGCGCGAAGGTGTCCAGCGCCATGCCGGCGCTGAAGTGCTTGCCTTCCCCGCGCAGCAGCAGCGCGCGCGTGTCGCCGGCGTCGTCGAGCGCCTGCACGGCGTCGCGCAGCGCGGGGAAGAACGCCGGCGCCATCGTGTTCATTCGGTCGGGCCGGTTCAGCACGAGCTCGGCGACGCCGCTGGCGGCATCGTGGTCGAGGCGGAAGAAGTCGTTCATGGCGTTCGCTCCGGTGGCCTGGCCCGGGGTATCGGCGGGCGCGCCTTCTCAGGCCGGCGCCACGTGGCGCACGCGCTTGCCGAACAGGCGGTTGGGATGCGACTCGCCCTCGAAGGTGTACAGCACCTCGCCGAGGTCGTCGTAGCCGCAGCGCGGATAGAAGCTCAGCGCGCGCTGGTTGCCGACCCAGGCGGTCAGCCACAGCATCTCGGCGCCGCGCGCCGCGGCGGCCTTCTCGGCGTGGCGCAGCAGGTCGCGGCCGATGCCGCGGCCGGTGAACGGCTCCTGCACGTACAGGTGCTCGAGCTTGGCCGCCACGAGTTCGGGCCGGCCTTCGAGGCGCGCGGCGTTGTCCACCAGCGACAGGGCGACCAGGTGCCCCGCGCATTCGGCCAGGACGATCGTCTTGTCCGGATCCGCGAGCAGCGCCTCGTAGCGGGCGACCGAGTGGTTGGCGAGCACCTCGCGCGCCAGCGCGGGACGGATGCCGTGCTTCGTGTAGGTGTGCAGGAAGACCTGCGTGGACAGCACGCCCAGGCACAGGGCGTCGTCGGGCCGGGCGGCCCGGAATGTGATGGGAGAGACGTTCGTCATGCGTTCCGGAAGGTCGCGGCGGCGCGATGGCGCCGCCGTCGTTGCAGCCACGCAGCATAGCGCGCCTGCAGGTGCCGATCCGGATGGCCGGAGGCGGGGCGCCCCCCTACACTGCGCCGCATGAAACCCGTGACCACCGACGACGGCCTCGCCCTGCACCTGCGCACCTGGCCCGCAGCCAACCCGAGCCGCGGCGTCGCCGTGCTGGTGCACGGGCTGGGCGAGCACATCGACCGCTACGACCACGTCGCCCGGCGCCTGAACGGCCTGGGCTTCACCGTGGTCGGCTACGACCATCGCGGCCACGGCCGTTCGCCCGGCCAGCGGGGCGGCATCCCCGCCGACGACACGCTGTGCGCCGACCTCGGCCGCGTGCTGCGCGCCGCGCGCGAGAGCGTGCCCGGCCCGCTGACGCTGGTCGGCCACAGCCTGGGCGGCCTGATCGCGGGACGCTTCGTCGCCGAAGGCCTGTCGGCGACGCCCGCGCCGTGGTGGTGCCGCGTCGACGCGCTGGTGATGTCCTCGCCCGCGCTCGATCCGGGCACCAACGCGATCCAGAAGCTGCTGCTGGCGGTCGTCGCGCCGATGCTGCCCAACCTGGCGGTCAACAACGGGCTGAAGGTCGACTGGATCTCGCGCGACGCCGGCGTCGTCAAGGCCTACGCCGACGACCCGCTGGTGCATGACCGCATCACCGGCCGCCTGGGCCTGTTCGTGGCGCGCCAGGGCCCGGCGGTGATCGCCGCCGCGCCGCGCTGGAAGACGCCCACGCTGCTGATGTGGGCCGGCGCCGACCGCTGCGTCGCGCCGGCGGGCAGCGCCGCTTTCGCCGCGGGCGCGCCGCGCGACGTCGTCACCGTGCGCGAATGGCCCGGCCTGTTCCACGAGATCTTCAACGAGCCGGAACAGGGCCAGGTGCTGCAGGCGCTGGCCGGCTGGCTCGAGGCCCACGTGCCGGAGACGATTCCGGCCTGAAGCCGCGGCGCCGGGGCGCCGCCGGTAGCGAAATCCTCGGTTTCGACGCGGTTTGGCGCTCGGACTCGCGGGGGCGACTGGCGCAGAATGGCGGTCTACCCTGAATCCCGCCACCCGGCGCGCAGGGCCTCGTCCGCCACCCGCGGGCCACGGCCGCTGACCGCACCCGGGTCGCCCATTGGAGCCCGCCATGAACGCCCCCGAACGCCTGCCCGTCCCCGCCGAGCCCGATGCGAAGGCGCTGGCCGCCTTTTCCGAGACGGCCTGGAACGCGCGCATCCTGCCGCAGCTCAAGGACTACGTCGCCATCCCGGCCAAGAGCCCGATGTTCGACGCCGACTGGGAAAAGCACGGCCTGCTCGACAAGGTCGTGCGTGATGCCGCGTCGTGGGTCGAGGGCCGCAAGGTGCCGGGCCTGACGCTGGAAGTCATCCGCCAGCCGGGCCGCACGCCGGTCATCTTCTTCGAGGTCGAGGCCACGCGCCCCTCGTCGTTCGGCACGCCGCCCACGGTCGTCATGTACGGCCACCTGGACAAGCAGCCCGAGTTCAGCGGCTGGCGCAGCGACCTGGGGCCCTGGACGCCCAAGGTCGAGGACGACAAGCTCTACGGCCGCGGCGGCGCGGACGACGGCTACGCGGTCTATGCGGCGGTCTCGGCCATCGAGGCGCTCAAGGCCCAGGGCACGACGCACCCGCGCATCGTCGGCCTGATCGAGAGCTGCGAGGAATCGGGCTCGGGCGACCTGCCCGTCTACCTCGACCTGCTCAAGGATCGCCTGGGCGACGTGTCGCTGGT
>DATCRO010000201.1:0-6224 GCA_036569025.1 Burkholderiaceae bacterium | reverse complement strand
GGTGCGCAGCGCGCCGAAGGCCTGGCGGCCGAACAGCGCCCCGCCCTGGCCGGAGCCGCCGGTGTCCACGTTCAGGCCGCCTTCGAGCACGAAGTCGGCAAAGTAGCCCGAGCCCAGATCCTCGCTGCCCTTGAAGCCGATGCGGCTGCCGGACTGGCCGCCGGAAGTGACCAGCACCTGCTTGGCGTGGCCGGACAGGTACTGGCCGTCGAGGTCGACGATGCCGTAGATGGTGACGCTCGACTGCGCGAAGGCGGCCGGCGCGATGGCGGCCAGGGCGATGAGGCTGAAGGTGGGCTTCATGAAATGTCGTTGGAAGTTGAGAGCGGTGACCTGGTCCGAACCGGAAGGGGCGCGTGCCCGCTCCGGATGCGTGTTCACCGATGTCCTGTCACTCATGCATGTCTCCGTGTTTTGGTTGAAAGACCAGGCACGCCGACTGCATGAGCTGTGCCAACGGACTCCGCGACTGCATGACACTCCGCCTGCACCCCTCGTTCCCGTCGTGGCCCCCGCGAGAGGCTCGCGCAGGCTCTCGATGCGTGCATGCGCCACGTCGGCGGGATCCCGCCAAGGCGGGGTCGGGACGCGGTGGACTTTCGCCACCGTGCATACGCGCCTCACGACATGAGCCTTCGCGGCAAAGCAATGGAATCCACACGCTGGCATGCGAACGCGGCCGTCCACCCACTGTCGAGTGGATGGAAACCCATGCATTCGGGAACCGATGCGGCAGTTCTCTCCGCCTAAGCAAAGTTGCGGCTTTCCACGTCGAAAGCTCATCCACGCAAGGCAGATCGCGAACACAATGACTTCAAAGAGCGTGGCGCAGAGGGTGTCGCGCCGCGCACCTGCCGCCTCGAGCGGCGAGAGTGTCCTGACACCATGGCTGGTTCCGCTCACCGGCGGGAAAGTGCAATGGCGAACGCATTGACGACGACGCAGATCGAGATCCTGCGCAGGTTGCGCGATGGGATCGATCTGGTTGGCGAACCGTGGTTGTCGGGCCTGGTCGGCGACGTCTCGTTCCTGCGGCATCTCGGCCTGGTCGACCTGCAGGGGATCTTCAACGTCTCCCTCAGCGAGAACGGACGCCTGTACCTGTCGGCCGCGGAACTGGAATCGCGGGAGAGCCACGCGTCGGGCCTGGCCGGCCCGCTGCAGGAGCAGCCTCGGGACACCGAAGGCCCCGACGATGCGATACGGCCCCACTGACCAACAGATCCTGCAGCGGCTGGACGACCTGGTCGCCCGGACCATGCAGCGCTGCGCCGACCTCGAGCGCACCATCGCGGTGGGCATGGCGAGCGGCGTCGACACCGCGGCCGCCGACGTCGCCCTGGAGTCGAGCTACCGGGCGCTCGCGTTGTTCAGGCACAAGCTCGCGGAAGTGGAACGGCGCACGGGCCATCGCGCCGCCGGCAACTGACTCGCCGGCCTGCATCGGGCCATCGCCGCGGACGGCGCGATGCTGGTTAGCGGCCCTGACGCCCCGGCACATTTTCTGAACCGTGCGCCGCCCGCGCGCCCAGCTCCTAAAGTCGCGCCTTCCTCCCGACGAAAGGACCTGCCGCATGGCCATCGCCCCTGCCCACCGTGACGCCGCCCTGGCACTGGCCACCCGCCGCGACCACGAGCGCCGCGCGCTGCGTCCGCGCTCCTTCATCACGCTGGACGACATCGATGCGCGCGCGCTGTCCCAGGTGGTCGACCAGGCCCTGGCGGCCAAGCGCGGCCTGGCCGATGGCGCCGGCGCGCTGGCGGGCCGCTCGGTCGCGCTGCTGTTCCAGAAGACGTCGACGCGCACCCGCTGCTCGTTCGCGGCCGCGGCCCGCGAGTCGGGTGCGCAGGCCGACTACCTCGACTGGTCGCGCTCGAACTTCGTGCTGGCCGAGCTGCGTGACGAGATCGCCGTGCTCTCGCGCTACTACGACCTGATCGTCGCCCGCGTCGACCGCCACGAATCGCTGCGCGTGATGGCGGCCCACAGCGAGGTGCCCGTCGTCAACGGGCTGTGCGACCGCCACCATCCCTGCCAGGCCGTCTCGGACGTGATGACGCTCAAGGAGTACTTCGGCGCCGACCTGCGCGGCCTGCGCCTGGCCTGGCTCGGCGACGGCAACAATGTCTGCCGCTCGCTCGTGCAGGCCGCGACCCGCTCGGGCGTCGAGGTGACGCTGTCGTCGCCCGCCGGCCACGAGCTGGACGACGTGACGGCCTGCCAGGGCGGCGCGCTGGTGCGGCGCGTGGCCGACCCGCGCGCGGCCGTCGAGGGCGCGGACGTCGTCTACACGGACACCTGGGTCTCGATGGGCCAGGAGGCCGAGCTCGCGGCGCGCAAGGCGGCGCTGGCCGGCTGGCAGGTGGACGGGCGACTGATGGACGCCGCCCCGCGCCACGCGCTGTTCATGCACTGCCTGCCTGCCCACCCCGGGCTGGAGGTGACGGCCGGCGTGCTGCGCTCTCCGCGATCCATCGTCCTGGACCAGGCCGAGAACCGCAAGCACGCGCAGAAGGCCTTGCTGGCCTGGCTCTTGCGCGCGAACGCCCGCACGGCCGCGCGTCCCGCGCCCGCGACCACGCTGGCGGCCTGACCATGCCATCATCGAGCCAGCCAACCACCAGGGGCAGGCCGCTTGCTTGACCGGGACCAACTCGAGACCTTCGCGACCATCGTCGAACTCCAGAGCTTCGAGCGCGCGGCCGGCGCGCTGCGCATCACGCGCGGCGCGGTGTCGCAGCGCATCAAGGCACTGGAGCAGTCGCTCGCGGCCGTGCTGCTGGTGCGCGAGAAGCCCGTCGTCGCGACGCCCGCCGGCCAGACCCTGCTGCGCCACGTGCAGGCGCTGCGCATGCTCGAGGGCTCGACGCTGCGCGAGCTGGGCCCGGGCGCCGTGCCGGGCGAGCCGGTGGCCATGGCCGTCAGCATCAACGCGGACTCGCTCGCCACCTGGTTCCGCGGCGTGCTGTGGGCGCTGCTGCGCGAGCGCGGCGTGGCGCTGGAGGTGATCGTCGACGACCTCGACCACACCGCCGCGCGCCTGGCCCGCGGACAGGTCGTCGGATGCGTCAGCTCCGACGCGGCGCCGGCATCGGGCTTCGCGGCCAAGGCGCTCGGCGAGATGGAATATCGCTGCTACGCCAGCCCCGCCTTCGCGCGCGAGTTCTTCCCCGCCGGCCTCGCGCTGCCCGCGGTGCTGGCCGTGCCCACCGTGCTGTTCGACCGCAAGGACTCGCTGCACGACCGCTACCTCGCGCGCTGCCTGGGCTTTGCCGTCGACCGCTACCCGCGCCACTACCTGCCGTCGCCGGACGCGCTGATGGAGGCGATCGAGCAAGGGGTGGGCTACGGCCTGCTGCCCAGCCGGCAGGCGGCCGCGCGCGTCGCCGCCGGCGTCCTGGAGGAGTTGCCGCCGCACGTGGCGGTGCCCGTGGCGCTGCACTGGCATCACTGGGAATTCGAGCCGCCCCTGTGCAAGGCGCTGACCGAGATGGTCGTGCGTCACGCGCTGGCCTGACCCGGCCGAGGCCCGCCCCGCGGGCGCCTGGCGCCGGCTCCTACGTGCCGCGGCGCCGCGCGGATGCAAGGCTCTGCGCGCAAGGGGGACAAGGCGCGGCGTGCATCCACGGCGCCGGCTGCGTGCGTAGTCGGGATGGCCTGCCTCACGGCGGCGCCCATCACGACAACCCACAGGAGCCAAGACATGCGATCCCTTTCCCTGCCCGCGTCGACCGTCGCGCCCCTGGCGGCCGCGACCCTGCTGGCCCTGGCTGGCGTCGCGCACGCCTCCAGCCACCGCGAAGCCCCCTTCATCTCCGGCGCGCCCAAGGTGGACGCGTCGGACTTCTACATGTTCAACAGCTACGAGGCGGGCCGCTCCGACTACGTGACGCTGATCGCCAACTACCAGCCCCTGCAGAGCGGCTACGACGGCCCGAACTACCACGCGATGGATCCGAACGCGCTCTACGAGATCCACGTCGACAACGACGGCGACGGCAAGGAGGACCTCACGTTCCAGTTCCGCTTCAAGTCGACGGTCGCCAACAACGGCGCCGGCCTGACGGTGCCGGTGGGCAACGTGCAGCAGGAGATCGCGCCGATGCAGAACGGCGTGGTCTCCATGCCCAACGACCCGCACCTGCAGGTCAACGAGTCGTACACGGTGACGCTCGTGCGCGGCGACCGCCGCACGGGCAGCGCCGCCGCGCTCACCAACGCCAGCGGCGGCGCCGGCACCTTCGCCAAGCCGTTCGACGACATCGGCGAGAAGACGATCCCCAACTATGCGGCGTACGCGGCCGCGCACGTCTACGACGTCAACATCCCCGGCTGCAGCGGCGCCGGCCGCGTGTTCGTGGGCCAGCGGCAGGATCCGTTCGCGGTCAATCTGGGCGTCGTGTTCGACATGGTGGACGCGCCGGTCGGCGCGCTGCTCGACCCGAGCGCGATCGGCGCCTCGTCCAGCACGCTCGACGAATTCAACGTGACGTCGATCGCGCTCGAGGTGCCCAAGGCCTGCCTGGTCGCCGGCAGCGATCCGGTCATCGGCGCCTGGACCACCGCGAGCCTGCGCCAGGCGCGCGTGCTCGATCCGTCGCCCAGGCCCGGCTGGCAGACGACCGACCGCGAGGGCGGCGCCTGGACGCAGGTCTCGCGCCTGGGCAACCCGCTCGTCAACGAGCTGGTCATCGGCCTGAAGGACAAGGACCGCTTCAATGGGTCCAAGCCCAGGGACGACACGCAGTTCCTCAGCTACGTCACCAACCCGTCGTACCCGAAGCTGCTCGAGAGCTACCTCGGCGCGCCGGGCATCGCGCCGACCAACATCCCGCGCAACGACCTCGTGACCGTGTTCCTCACGGGCATCGCCGGCGTCAACAAGCCGGCCGCCGGCGCGCCCGCCGAGGAGATGCGCCTCAATACCGCGATCGCCGCGGTGCCGTTCGCGCAGCAGAACCGGCTGGGCATCGTCGGCAACATCCTGGCGGGCGGCAGCGACAACGCCGGCTATCCCAACGGCCGCCGGCCCAAGGACGACATCGTCGACATCACGCTGGTCGCCGCGATGGGCGGACTGTGCGTGGCCAACGGCACGGGCAACGCGCTGGGCTTGGGCGCGGACTGCAACCCGTCGGCCGTCCCGCTGGGCGCGGACGTGTTCAAGCTGAACGACAACGTGGACCAGGCGACGCGGCCGTTCCTGTCGGCATTCCCGTACCTGAACACGCCGGTCCCGGGCACGGGCCCGATGGCCGCGGCCGCCACCGCCCGCCGCGGCGCGTCCAAGTGAGCACATGGAGGAACCCACCATGACCCGATTTCCCGTCCTCGCCGCGCTCGCCGCGTCCGTGGCCGCCGGCGGCCTGCTCGCCGGCTGCGGCGGCGACAGCACCCCGCCCGCGCCTGCGCCGCCTGCGGCGTCCAACGAACTGCCCGCCAGCGCCGTCGCCTCCGACAGCGCGCTCGTGGCCTTCGCGCTCGCGGATTCCCCGAGCGAGGTGGCCGATCCGCTGATGCTCGACCAGGTCGCGACGTTCCCGACGAGCGAGACCGACGAGCCCATCGCACTGCCCTGACGATGGGCCGCGCCGCCGCCCTGTTGCGCGGCCTGTCGCTGGCGACCCTCGTCGGGTGGTCGGCGGCGGGTGCGCCTTCGTCGTTCGCCGCCGGCTTTCCCGAGGCCGGCCTGGCGATTCCCACGCGGGACGACGAGATCGTCGAGCAGTTGCCGTCGCACGTCGGCGACGCCGCGCAACGTCGCGCCGCGCGCGCGGCCGAACGGGCGCAGCGCGCGCAGCTGCAGGCGCATCCGGACGAGCTCGCGCTGGCGCTGCAGGCCGCGCGCGACGCGCTGGCCCGCGGCCGCCGGCGGGGCGACCCGCGCGAGCTCGGCACCGTCGAGGCCGCGCTCGCGCCCTGGTGGTCGCTCGCGGAGCCGCCGCCCGAGGTGCGCCTGGTGCGGGCGACCGTCCGCCAGAGCCAGCACGAGTTCCAGGCCGCGCTGGCCGACCTCGACGCCTTGCTGGCGCTGCCCGCGCTGGCGTTGCCGGTGCGCGCGCAGGCCGAGCTCACGCGAGCGGGCGTGCAGCAGGTGCTGGGCCATCTGGCCGACGCCGCGGCCGGCTGCCGGCGCCTGGCGGGTCCGGCGTTCATCGCGGTGGGCGGCGACGCGCACCGAAACGCGCTCGCCTGCCTGGCCGAACTCGCAAGCCTGCAGGGG
>DATCRO010000200.1:0-5075 GCA_036569025.1 Burkholderiaceae bacterium | reverse complement strand
CGGCGTTGTTGACCTCGCCGATGCCGCCCGTCTGCTGCTGGGTGGCCTCGACGATGCGGGCCATCAGCGAGCTCACCGAGCGCACCGACTCGACGACCTGCGAGATCGTGCGGCCGGCGTCGTCGACGCGCGCGGCGCCGGCCTCGACGTCCTGGGTGGACTTCTGGATCAGCGCGCGGATGTCGCGCGCGGCCTCGCCGCTGCGCTGGGCCAGCGTGCGCACCTCGGAGGCCACGACGGCGAAGCCGCGGCCCTGCTCGCCGGCGCGCGCCGCCTCGACGGCCGCGTTCAACGCGAGGATGTTGGTCTGGAACGCGATCGAGTCGATCACGCCGATGATCTCGCCGATGCGCTTGCTGGAGGCGGTGATGCCGCCCATGGTCTCGACGACCTCGTGCACCTTGTCGCCGCCCTCGGCCGCCAGCGTCGCGGCTTCCTGCGCGATGCGGTTGGCCTCGCGCGCCGAGTCGGCGTTGGTCACCGTGGACTCGTGCAGCTGCGCGATCGAGCTGGCCGATTGCTGGATGGCGCTGGCCTGGCTCTCGGTGCGGGCCGACAGGTCGGCGTTGCCGGTGGCGATCTCGTGCGCCGCGGTCTTGACCTCGGAGCTGGCCTGCTTGACCTCGTGGATGATGCCGCGCAGCGAATCGGTGAAGTCGTTGAACGCGCGGGCGATCTGGCCGACCTCGTCGTTGTGGGTGACGGCGATGCGCGCGGTGAGGTCGCCCCCGCCGCCGGCCACGGCCACCATCGCGCTGCGCACCTTGCGCAGCGGCTCGAACCAGCGGCGCAGCATGCTCGTGAGGATCAGGCCCGCGACCGCGACCACCGCGAGCGCGGCCACGGCGATCGAGCTGACCAGCGTGCCCAGGCCCGCCATCGCGGCCGACTTGTCGTAGGCCACGGCCAGGCGCCAGTCGGTGCCGGGGATGGCTTCCGAGCGCACCTGGACGTCGCGCGTGCCGTCGTTGGCGTCCACGATCGCGTTGTCCGGCGCCGAGGCCACCGAGGCCATGCCCGGCTGCGCCTCGGCCAGCGGCTTGAGCGCGAGGTCGGTGTTCGGGTGGATCAGGACCTTGCCCTGCTTGTCCAGCACGAAGGCGTACGAGTTCTCGCTGGGCTTGATGCCGCCCACCATCCTGACGACCTCGGCCAGCGACTTGTCGGCGCCGATCACGCCCACCAGCTTGCCGTCGGCCTTGACCGGCAGCGCGAAGGTGACGGTCATGTCGTTGAACGACGCGTCCTTGTAGGGCTCGGTGACGATGGGCTTGCCGGCGGCCAGCGCGGCCTTGTACCAGGGGCGGCCCGTCGGGTCGTAGCCTTCGGGCAGCTTCTGCGGCGGCACCTGGACGAAGCGCTTGTCGGCGTCGTAGGCCATGTAGACGGTGCGGAAGTCGCCGCTGGAGACGGCCTGGCCGAGCGCGATGCGCAGGGCCTGGTCGTCGGCCGCCGGGGCCGGCGCGGAGGCGGCGTCGGACGGCGCGGGCGCCACCGCGGCGGCCGGTGCGGGAGCGGGCGCGGGCGTCGCAGCGGCCTTGGCCGGCTCGGCCTTCGCGGGCGCGGCGGCCGGCGCCTTGTTGACGGCGGCCATCGCGGCGGCGGCCGCGGCGGCCGCTCCGCCGGAGGCCGGCGCGGGGGCCGGAGCCGGAGACGGGGCGGCCTTGGCCTCGACCTTCGCCGGTGCGGGCGCGGGCGCGGGAGCGGGCGCTGCGGCAGGCTTGCCGAGCGCGGCCATCGCGGCCATCGCCGCGGCGGCAGCCGCGTCCGGCTTGGCGTCGTTGCCGGCGCGCGTGGGCTCCTTCATGGCCAGCGCGATGAGATCCTGCGGCGCATGCGCGGCATGGGCCGCAGGCGCGCCGCGGCGCTTCCTGGCAAACCCGGCGTGCGTGGGCTCGCCCATCGCCTTGCCGATCGCGTCCGGCGCGGCGGCCGCGGTGACGCTGGCGCTGGTGCGCAGGTTGCCGGCCACCCACTCGCCGATGCGCAGCGACGCGGCGTCGCCGACGACCGTCAGCTTCTCCTGCGCCTGCGTGGCCAGCGACTGGCGCGCCAGAAGCGTGGCCACCGTGCCCAGCACGCCGGCACTGGCGAGCACGGCGACGAGCCCGGTGACGGTGAGGCGGTTGACGAGGCTGGTCTGCGGCAGGTGCATGGCGATCTTTCGGCTGGCAATGGCGGTGGCTGGGACGGCTGTCCAGTCGGGCTATCTTGATGGGTTCGCGCGCCGGCCAAGCGCGGAAAAGAGCCCGATTTCCCGCGGTTCCGCGCTCGGCAGGACCAATCCGGGCCGGAATCGCGCGGTTGGCGCGAACCTGTCCACTTGTTCAGGCTGGCGGTGTCAAATCGCCGGTTCGTCCCTGTACCGCCCCACGCACCGCCATGGATCTCGATCCCCTCGAAATGGTCGCCGAGCCCTCCGGCTTCGGCGACGACGACACCACTTCGGCCGCCCAGCACCGCAAGCACGCGCGCCTGAACGCCGCCGTCGCGATCACCGTGGCGCTGCTGGCCACCTTCATGGGCATCTGCAAGATCAAGGACGACAACGTCTGCCAGGCCATGCAGCAGGCGCAGGCCGACAAGATCGACCACTGGTCGTACTACCAGGCGCGCAACGTGCGCCAGGAGGTGGCCGAGGCCACCGCCACGCAGCTGCGGCTGCAGCAGGCGTCGCAGCCGGCGCCGGCGCAGGCGGCGTACGCCGAGGCGATCGCCAGGTACGACCAGCTCGCCAAGGACCAGGCGCTCAAGAAGCAGCAGGTCGCCGCGCAGGCCGACGCCGACCAGAAGAACTACGACGCGCTCAACTACCGCGACGACCAGTTCGACCTGTCCGACGCGCTGCTGGCCATCGCCATCTCCATGCTGGCGGTGTCGTCGCTGACGCAGTTGCTCTGGCTGTACCTGCTGAGCCTGTTCCCGGCGGCGTGCGGAGTCCTCATGGGCGTGGCGGGGCTCACCGGGCTGCACCTCCACCCGGACAAGCTGACGGCCCTGCTGAGCTAAGACCTCGCCAACTGCGAGCCCGTGCCACGGGTGGCATCATCGTGCGCAGTTCGAAAGGATCCGCATGAAACTGCTCCGCCACGGCCCGCGCGGCCATGAACGGCCCGGCCTCGTCGACGCCGGGGGCGTCCTGCGCGACCTGAGCGCGCAGATCGGCGACATCGGCGCCGCCGACCTCGCGCCCGCGCGCCTGGACCGTCTGCGCTCGGTGGAGATCGACGCGCTGCCCGTGATCCCGCGCGACACGCGGCTGTCGGTGCCGTGGCATGGCATGTCCAAGTTCGTCTGCATCGGCCTGAACTACAAGGATCACGCGGCCGAATCGAAGATGGCGCTGCCCGCCGAGCCCGTCCTGTTCCTGAAGGCGTCCAGCGCGCTGACCGGCCCGAACGACCCGGTGGTGCTGCCGCAAGGCTCGGCCAAGACCGACTGGGAGGTCGAGCTGGGCGTGGTGATCGGCACGCGCGCGCGCTGCGTGTCCGAGGCCCGGGCGCTGTCGCACGTGGCGGGCTACTGCGTCGTCAACGACGTCTCCGAGCGCGCGTTCCAGCTCGAGCGCGGCGGCACCTGGGACAAGGGCAAGGGTTGCGACACCTTCGGCCCGGTCGGCCCGTGGCTGGTGACGGCCGACGAGGTGCCCGACCCGCAGAAGCTCAGGCTGTGGCTGGACGTCGGCGGCGAGCGCATGCAGGACGGCACGACGGCCGACATGGTGTTCGGCGTGGCCCAGCTGGTGAGCTACGTCAGCCGCTTCATGACGCTCGAGCCGGGCGACCTCATCGCCACCGGCACCCCGGCTGGCGTCGGCATGGGCCGCGGCCGATTCCTGAAGGCGGGCGACACGCTGCGCCTGGGCATCACCGGCCTGGGCGAGCAGTCGACCACGGTGCACGCGTGGGACGCGGCCCTGATCGATCGCCAGCACGGCGCCCATTGACCGCACGCGCGGCGCGGCGCGGGCCGCGTTGATAGACTGCCGCCATGCGTCGCCTGCTGCGCCTTTTCACGGTCTTGCTCATCGCGCTCGCGCTGCCGATCCACGGCGCGCAGGCGGCGACCGCCATGGCCGGCCACGCGAGCACGCCGTCGCACGAGCGCATGGTGATGCCCGACGGCACGACGATGGACGCGGCCGACATGCCCGGCGCGTCCGACGCCAAGGCCGGCGCCTGCCACGGCCACGACCTCGGCCAGGGCGGCTGCTGCAGCGACTGCTGCGGCCCGATCGCCGCGCCGCACGAGATGCTGGACGTCGTGCCTGTCGCCGCGCGCTGGGCCACGCTGCCTCGCGACGCCGCGCGGGCCGCAGCGCCGCAATTCCTGACCGGCGGCACCGACCGCCCGCCTCGAGCCGTCCTCGCCTGAACCGACACGTCGCGCGCCTCCGCGCGTGACGCGAGCACCCGCGCCTTCGTGCGCGCGGGACTGCATCCAGGACGAGGATTCCATGACCCCATCACCAACGCTCGCCCGCGCGGCGCTGGCGGCCGCGGCGCTCGCGTTGCTGGCCGGCTGCGCCGCTTCGCGGATCGACGACAACGTCGCCGCCGCCCATGCCGAAGTCGCGGCGCACGGCGGCCCCGACTTCGCGTGGCTCGCCACCGACGCCGCGCGCCAGCAGGCCCGCTCGGACGTCGCCCGCGCGCTGGCGCAGCCGCTGTCCGAGGACGATGCCGTGCGCATCGCGCTGTCGCACGAGCCCGCGCTGCAGGCGCTGCTGTTCGACCGCGCCGCGGCATCGGCCGACGCCACGCAGTCGGCACGGCTGCCCAACCCGGTGTTCGCGCTGGAACGCCTGGCCGGCGGCGGCGCGGCCGGCCCGGTCGAGGTGACGCGCGCGCTGACCGTGCCGCTGCTGGACCTGCTGCTGCTGCCCGCCCGCGCCGCCCAGGAGGGCGACACGCAGCGCCGCCTGCGGCTGCAACTGGCGGCCGACGTGCTGCGCGCGGCCAACGGCGCACGGACGGCGTGGGTGGCGGCCGTCGCGGCGGAGCAGTCGCTGCGCTACGCGAACGACGTCGGCGATGCCGCGGACGCCGCCGCCGACCTGGCGCGGCGCCTGGAGG
>DATCRO010000199.1:0-2388 GCA_036569025.1 Burkholderiaceae bacterium | reverse complement strand
TCGGGCCGCCCTTCTTGGCGACCGCGGCCGGCGTCCTGCCACCGGCGGGCGGGGATTTCGAGGATGGGGATCGAGGCATGGACTCCTCATTGTGCCGCGGGCGCCACCCGCCCGGTGTCAGGTCTTGAATGTTGCGGTGTCAGGTCTTGAATGTTGCGCGGGCCGCCTCCGGACGTCGCTCCTTGTCATTCGACGGTCGTCCGCAACATTCAAGACCTGACACCGCAACATTCAAGACCTGACACCCGAGATGCGGGTGCCACCGCTGCGGATAATCGTCGCGATGACCCCGACCGCCTCCAACGACGCGACGCCGTCCCTGCTGTGGGACGTGTTCTGCCGCGTCATCGACAACTTCGGCGACATCGGCGTGTGCTGGCGCCTCGCCTGCAACCTGGCCGAGCGCGGGCAGCGGGTGCGGCTGTGGGTGGACGATCCGAGCGCGCTGCGCTGGATGGCGCCGGACGGGCATGACGGCGTCGACGTCGCGGCCTGGATCGCGTCGACCGGGTTCCCGCCGCCCGGCGACGTCGTCGTCGAGGCCTTCGGCTGCGACCCCGCGCCCGCCTTCCTGGCCGCCATGGCCGCCCGCGCGGAACAGGCCCGCGGGCCGGTCTGGATCAACCTGGAATACCTCAGCGCCGAGGACTACGTCGAGCGCAGCCACGGGCTGGCCTCGCCGCAGATGAGCGGGCCGGCGCGCGGCCTCGTCAAATGGTTCTTCTACCCCGGCTTCACCGCGCGCACCGGCGGCCTGCTGCACGAAGCCGCGCTCGAGTCCGAGCAGGCGGTGTTCGACCGCGCCGGCTGGCTGGCGTCGCAGGGCCTGTCGCTGGCGCCGGACGAGCGCCTCGTCAGCGTGTTCTGCTACCCCGGCGCGCCGCTCGATCGCCTCGTCGCATCGCTGGCCGCCGATGGCCGGCCGACGACGATCGCCACCGCGCCGGGCGCGGCCACCGGCGCCGCGCGCGCCGCGCTCGCGATGGCCGGCGAGGCGGCCGCCGCGCTGCGCCAGGTCGCCCTGCCCTGGCTCACGCAGGCCGGCTACGACCGCCTGCTGTGGGCGTCCGACCTGAACTTCGTCCGCGGCGAGGACTCCTGGGTGCGCGCCCACTGGGCCGGACGGCCGTTCATCTGGCAGGCCTACCCGCAGGACGACGGTGCCCACGGTGCCAAGATCGCGGCCTTCCTCGAGCGCTCGCTGGCGCGCGCGGCGCCCGACGCTGCCGAGGCGATCCGGGACTGGACGGCCGCCTGGAACGCCCTGGACGACCCCGCCGCCCCGCTGACCGCCTGGACACCGCAGGCGCTGGACGCCGCCGCCGACGCCGCGCGGGCCTGGCGCGCGCAATTGCGGGCGTCGCCGGACCTGGCCGCCCGCCTCCTCGCCTTCGTGGCCGAAAAGCGGTAGAATAAAGGGCTTTGCGTTACGTCAGCGGCAGGAAGTCCGGCTGCGCGAGCGAACGCCACGCGGCCGCACCCCCGGTGCCCGCGTCCGGCGCCCCATCCTCGACCCGACAGTAACGCGCTCCCTAGTCTCGACTAGTTTCTGGAATCGACCCATGAAAATCGCTCAGGAAATCCGCGCCGGCAACGTCATCATGCAGGGCAAGGACCCGATGGTCGTGCTCAAGACCGAATACAGCCGCGGTGGCCGCAACGCCGCCACCGTGCGCATGAAGATGAAGAACCTGCTCAACGGTTCGGGTGCCGAAGTCGTCTTCAAGGCCGACGACAAGATGGACCAGATCATCCTCGACAAGAAGGAATGCACGTACACGTACTTCGCCGACCCGATGTACGTGTTCATGGACGCCGACTACAACCAGTTCGAGGTGGAAGCCGAGAACATGGGCGACGCCATCAACTACCTCGAGGACAACATGCCGGTCGAAGTGGTGTTCTACGACGGCAAGGCCATCTCGGTCGAACTGCCCACCACGGTCGTGCGTGAAGTCACCACCGAGCCGGCCGTCAAGGGCGACACCTCGGGCAAGGTCATGAAGCCCGCCAAGATCGCCACCGGCTTCGAGATCGCCGTCCCGCTGTTCGTCGAATCCGGCGACAAGATCGAAATCGACACGCGCGAGCACGTGTACCGCAAGCGCGTCTGAGCCTCCCCGGCTCCGCGCGAAGAGCGCCTGCAGGCAGTTGCCGCAGGCGCTTTTTCTTTGCGCGGCATCGTCCAGACGGTGTCAGGTCTTGAAATTCGCGCGTTGAGCACCGCGCCAGGGTCAGGTCTTGAATGTTGCGCGTTCAACGGCATGGCACCGGGGTCAGGTCTTGAAAGTTGCGCGGCAAGGCTTCGGCGAGCGCTGACGCCTCAACGCGCAACTTTCAAGACCTGACCCCAAGGCGAGGTGTCGCCGTGCAACATTCAAGACCTGA
>DATCRO010000198.1:0-12536 GCA_036569025.1 Burkholderiaceae bacterium | reverse complement strand
CAGTACTACTGGGTGCACAAGCGCTTCAAGACGCGGCCGCCGGGCGAGGCGAGCCTGTATTGACCCGATCCGGCGCTAATCCGTTGCCGCGTCGATGAACGCACTGACGACGTCGGCGGTCAGGTCGACGGCCGCGGCTCTTTCGAATGTCAGGCCGGAGCTGTCGTCCCAGCCGCGGCGAGGGCCGAACGGGATCCCGATGCCCTCGGACTCGGGCAGGCGCATCAACAGGCGCACCACGAGCCAGGCAACGACCGCGGCCAGGGCCAGCAAGACCGCGAGCACCGTCATCGCGTGCGCTGGCCCGAGCCACCCGCCGAATCCCTTGTGCGCGCCGGCGTACACGAGGCCACCGACAAGCAGCGCGACTGCCCACCGCATCAGGATGATGGTGAGCGACAACCGCACGCCCGGATCGCCGTAGCCCGGTTGCACCGCCGGGTTGCCCCCAGGCGCGCGCGCACGGCCGCGCGGCGACGGGTCTTCCCAGCCCATCGTCAGATCTCCCCGCCCTCGAGCTTGACGAACGGTCCGAAGCACTGGCGCCCGTCCTCGGCCAGGCAGACGATGAAGCGGTCCTTGGCCGGGTTCATCATCACGTAGCGCGTGGTGGTCTTGCCGGGCTTGGTGACCTGGCCCCAGCAGTCCTTCTTGCCGTTGTCCTTGACCAGCGTATCGATCCACTTGTAGTAGCCGCGCGCGCTCGGCTGGTCGGAGATCGTGAACGTCGACTGCGCGACCTCGTCGGCGCTGGTGATCAGGGTGCGTCCGCTGCGGTCGATGCGGTAGATCTCGGCGCAGTCGTTGTCGCGCTTGGTGATCTGCCAGGCGCCCAGGAACGGGTGGTCGGCGCGCACGGGCAGCGGCGCCTCGGACGGCGCGGCGACGGCGGCGATCGAGGCGAGCGCCAGGGCGAGCAGCAGCAGCAGCTGGGATTTCATGCGGAGGCCTTGTCCTTGGAGGCGCCGACGCCAGCGGCTCCGTTTCGATCGATTCTGCCTGAGCGCGGGCGGGCCTGCTCGGGCCATCGCGGACAAGGACGCGACACATGCGTATGGAAGAATCGCCGCTCGTCCGCATGTCCGGGAACGGCCGGCGCCCCGCTTGCCGCGCCGGCGGTCAGCCGCCGTTCAGGACACAGGAGACTGCCATGACCCGCCCCGCCCTCCCGTCCGTCGTCGCTCTGTGCGCCGCGGCCCTGCTCGCCGTCGCGCCGCCGGCCGCGTCCGCCGCGGACATCGCAGCCAAGCCGGCCGCCAGCCCGGACCAGCCCAGGCCGCGCACCGGCGCCTACAAGGTCACCAGGCGCGGCGCGCACCTGATCCGCGCCCGCTGCCTCGAGGGCGGCCACGTCGTCGTGCCCACGCACGAGAAGGCCACGGCCGCCCAGCGCGACCGCGACATCCACGAAGCCTGCAAGACTGTCGACTACACCCGATGAAGCGCCCATCGCCGATCGCCACCCTCGCCGCGCTGGCCGCGGCCCTCGCGGCCGCCCCCGCGTCCTCGCAGACCGCCGCCTCCGCGCCGCAGGCCGAATGGGGCGCGTCGCTGCGCACGCCGGCGCCGGCCACCGAGCCCGCGTCCGCCGCCAGCGCGCCCACCACCATCGTGCTGCCGCCGCGCAGCGCGTTCGCCGCGGCGCGCGCCAACGGCGGCCTGGCCACGGGCGACTACTTCCACGACTTCGGCGAGCTGATCGTGCGCGTGCGCAGCGTCAAGTGGATCGAGGAGATCTGCAGCGAGACCTTCCCCGCCACCGCCGAGGCCAACCGCCACGCGTACGAGGTCTGGCACGTGGACAACGGCCCGTTCGTCGACGAGGTCGAGGGGCAGTTCCTGATCATCGCCAAGTACTGGGGCGACGAGTCGCCCACCGCCAGGAAGGAAGGTCTGACCGTGGAGCAGCTCAAGGCCAAGGTCGACGCCAACCGCGCCGGGCTGCGGCAGGACTTCCTGTCGCGCGGCATGAAGTCCTTCCAGACCCGCTGCGAGGCGTATCCGGAGATCCTGCTGTCGCCGCAGCTGGACCTGGAGCGCTCGCAGGCCGACCTCGTGCGTTCGGTGCGCATGGGGCCGGGGCAGGCGCGCTGAGGCCGGCCGTGGAGTACCGCTTCGACGTCTTCGGCAACCGCGTGGCGATCCGCCGCGTCGGCGACGACTGGCAGGCGTTCGACCTCGGCAACGAAGGCAAGCGCCGCAAGGCGGGCTTCGTCGTGCCCGCGTTCATCGAGGTCGAGGGCCTGCGCCAGTACCTCGCCGACCTGTTCCACGAGTCGGCCAGGCGCTCCAACGACCAGGTCACGCCGCTGGACTGACGCGCCTCAGCCCCCGACGATCGAATACGCCTCGCGCTGTCCCTGCAGCCACTGCGCCATCTCGTCCGCGTCGGCGAGGTCGTTCGGGTGGAAGCCGCGCTTCAGGTAACGCAGCAGCGGGAAGAAGCTGGCGGCCCACAGGCCGCGCCGTCCGAACAGGTAGCGGCCGGCCTGCCACCACGTGCGCGGCTGCCACCACAGGCCCGCGCGCCACAGGTTGATGAAGGTCTGCAGGCTCGATTCGAAGAAGAACTGCACCGCGATGTAGACGAACCACAGCCGACGCCGCCGCTCGCTGCCGCCCATCGCGCGGTACAGGTCGAAGGCGACCGTCTTGTGCTCGCTTTCCTCGACCGCGTGCCAGCGCCACAGCAGCGCGAGCTCGGGCGTGGCGCCCTCCAGCCAGTGCGGATGCGTCAGCACGCCCGTGGCCATGACCGCGGTGAAGTGCTCGTACGCGGCGGTGACGGCCACGTGGTTGATCGGATGCATGTTCTCGCCGTTCTTGATGCGCCATGCGGCCCAGCCCTGCCAGTAGTTGCGCAAACCCTGGCGGTCGAGCTCGGCGTTGAACTGCCCATGCAGGAAGCGGTGCGTGGCCTCCTGGCCCGTGAAACCGCGCATCTCGTCGGCCCAGGCGGCCTGCTGCTCGGGCGGCAGCATCGTCACGCCCTTCCTCACGGAGTCGATGAAGAACTGCTCGCCGATCGGGAAGCTCATCGACAGCGCGTTCAGGTAGTGCGTGCGGAAGGCCTCGCCGCCGTTCCACAGCTTCGGGAAGCCCTTGGACAGGTCGACGCGCAGGCGGCGGATCGGCAGGCGGCGCGTCGATTCGGCCGCGGCGGGGGCTGCGGCAGTTGCGCTCACGGAAGCGTCGAGCAGGTCGGTCATGGCGTTGGCGAAGTCGGGTTGGTTTCCTGGGGGAAAGCGTAAGTGGCGCCGCGGCCGCGGTCTACTCGCTTTTGGCGACCCGGGGGTTGCCCGGCCGCCGACGGCGCGGAACCGTTAGAGTGCGGCCATGGCCGCTCCCCGCGAAACCGTCGAAAACCCCCTGCGCAAGACGCCGTCGCAGACGCGCGCGATGCGCACCGTCGATACGCTGTTCGAAGCCGCGACTCGGGTTTTGCAGTCCGAGGGCGAGGCCGGGTTCACCACCAATCGCATCGCCGAGCGCGCCGGTTTCTCGATCGGCACGCTCTACCAGTACTTCCCCAGCAAGGAGGCCATCGTCGTGGCGATGGTCCGGCGCCAGCGCGAGCGCGTGATGCGCGAGCTCGATGCGATGCTGGAGCGCGCGGTGGCCGGCGAGATCGGCGGCGAGGAGGCCCTGCGCCTGTACCTGAAGCAGGTGATCGACGCCTTCGGCCGCGGCCAGAAGGCCCAGCGCCTGCTCGCGCGCCTGGGATGGCAGCTCGACGCGCCGGCACTGATCGTGGCGGCGATGGACGACGCCGCGCAGGCGATCCGCTCCGCGCTGGAGCGCCTCGGCGACCCGGCGCTGCCCGTGCCCGACGACGCGACGCTTTACCTGCTCACGCGCGCAGTGCTGGGCGCGGTGCGCTCCGCGGCCGTCGAGGAGCACGGGATGCTGGACGATCCACGCTTCGAGGAAGCGCTGTTCCGCATGGTGTGCGGCGTGCTGTTCCGGCCGGCAGACGCCGGTTGACGGGGTTTCCTCGGGCCGGCCTGGAACCGGTTCCTGTCGGCGTCGGCTCAGGTCTCCGCGTTCGACGGAACAGGCCGGGCTCAGCTTCACGGGCTACAACCCGGCCCACCCCGTCACACACAAGCCACGAACGGAGAGAGAGACCATGAAGTTCCCGCAACGCCTCGTCGCCGCGCTGATCGCACTGCCCCTCGTGCTGGCCGCCACCGCCTGCGTCGTCACGCCGGCGCCGCCGCCGCAACACCACCCGGCCTACCTGCACGCGCTGACCGACCTGCGCGACGCGCGCTGGAACCTGGAGCACCGCCCGGGCAGCGCCGCGGTCAGCGGCCAGGAGGACATCGCGATCGTCGAGATCGACCGCGCCATCAACGACGCCACGACGGCCGCGATGGAAGACGGCAAGAACGTCTACCAGCACCCGCAGGAAGATGCCAAGCTGGACTGGCGCGGCCGCCTGCACCACGCCGACGAACTGCTGCGCAAGGCGCGCAACGACGTCGCCCAGGGCGAGACCAACGGCGCCGCCGTCGACCTGCGCAATCGCGTGATCGGCCACATCGACGCCGCGATCGCGGCGACCGAGCGCGCGATCCACATCATCGAGCAGGGCGCCTGAACGACCGGTCGGGCCCGCGCCGCGCGGCGCAGCGGGCCTGCATGAACAGGTGTCATCCTGCGCGCAGTCGCAGGATCCACCTGGCCCAGCCGTGAGGCCGCCCGGCACGCCGCCGTGGATCCTGCGACTGCGCGCAGGATGACGGCGTGGTGGCGCTAGGCCGCGTCCGAGGGGGCGCGCCGCCCGAGGGCTTGATGCGCCCACGGCATGATGCGGACATGTTCACCGAGCTCGAGATCACCGGCCGCGCCCGCACGCACGTCATCCAGCACGACGCCCCGCGCTTCGCGGCCCACCCCGACGCCGCCGCCGCGTTCCTGCGCCTGCGCGCCGCGGCCGCGCGCGACGGCATCGAGCTGCGGCCCTACAGCTCGTTCCGCGGCTACGACGCCCAGGCGCGCATCTGGGAGGCGAAGTTCAGCGGCCGCGCGACGCTGTACGACATCGACGGCAAGCCGCGCGATTGCGCCGGCATGAGCGAGGACGACGTCATCGGCCACATCCTCGACTGGTCCGCCCTGCCCGGCGCCAGCCGCCACCAGTGGGGCACGGAGATCGACGTCGTCGACGGCGCCGTCATGCCGCCCGGCTACAAGCCGCAGCTGCTGCCGGCCGAGGTCACGGACGGCGGCCTGTTCGCGCCGCTGCACCGCTGGCTCGACGCCCACATCCACGAACACGGCTTCTTTCGCCCCTACGCGCGCTTTCAGGGCGGCATGTTCCCCGAGCCCTGGCACCTCAGCTACGCGCCGGTGTCCATGCGCGCCATCGACGACCTCACGCTCGACGTGCTGCGGCGCTGCACCGAGGCCTCGGACATCCCCGGCAAGCACCGCGTGCTCGAACGGCTGCCCGAGATCCTGGAGCGGCACGTGCGCAACATCGTCCCTCCCCCGGCAAGCTGCGCCTGGTGAGGGCATCCCCCTGCGGCGATAATCGCCCCATGCAGCCCTCCCCGCACCGCGTTCGCTTCACCAAGATGCAAGGCGCCGGCAACGACTTCGTCGTGCTCGACGCCACGCGCGAGCCGCTGGCGCTCGGGGCCGAGCAGATGCGCCGGCTGGGCGACCGCCGGTTCGGCGTCGGCGCCGACCAGATCCTGATCGTCGAGCGCCCGACCACGCCGGGCATGGACTTCAGCTACCGCATCTTCAACAACACCGGCGACGAGGTGGAGCACTGTGGCAACGGCGCGCGCTGCTTCGCCCGCTACGTGCGCGACCGCGGCATGATCGGCCGCGACACCATCCGCGTCCAGACCGTCAACAACGAGCTCGAGCTGCACATCCAGGCCGACGGCCGCGTGCGCGTCGACATGAACGCGCCGCGCTTCGATCACGCCGACCTGCCGTTCGACTCGGCCGGCCTCGTGGCCACGCGCGTGGGCGACTTCGAGACCTGGCCGCTCGATGTCGACGAGTACGGCAGCGTCGACGTGGCCGTGCTGTCGATGGGCAACCCGCACGCGGTGATGCGCGTGGCCGACGTCGACCGCCACCCCGTCGCGCTGATCGGCCCGCTGGTCGAGAACCACGCGCGCTTCCCTCGTCGCGTCAACGCCGGCTTCATGCAGGTGCTCTCGCGCAGGCACGTGCGCCTGCGCGTGCACGAGCGCGACGCCGGCGAGACGCTCGCCTGCGGCACCGGCGCCTGCGCGGCGATCGTCGCGGGCATCCGCCTGGGCTGGCTCGACACCCGCGTCGACATCGACATGCACGGCGGCAAGCTCACCGTCGAATGGGCCGGCGGCCCGGACGACAGCGTGTTCCTGACCGGCCCGGCCACCACCGTCTTCGAAGGAGAGATCGAACTGTGAACAGCACCAGCGGCACCGACGGCATCACCGAGGACGACATCGCGGGCTACCTCGCCAACACGCCCGGCTTCTTCGAGCGCCACGCCGAGCTGCTCGCCACCGTGCAGCTGGCCAGCCCGCACGGCCCGCGCGCCGTCTCGCTGCAGGAGCGCCAGATGGAGATGCTGCGCGAGCGCATCAAGGGCCTGGAACGCAAGATCATGGAGATGATCCGCTACGGCCAGGACAACATGGCCATCTCGGACCGCCTGCACCGCTGGACGCGCTCGGTGATGCTCACGCACGACCCCGAGCGCCTCGCGCCGGTGCTGGTGCACGACCTGCAGCACCAGTTCATGATCCCGCAGGCGGCCGTGCGCGTGTGGGGCGTCGCCCCCGAGCTCGCCCACCTGCCGTGCGCCGCCGAGGTCAGCGAGGACGTCAAGATCTTCGCGACGAGCCTGGTCGCCCCGTACTGCGGCGCCAACTCCGGCTTCGAGGCCGCGAGCTGGTTCGAGAACGCGGAGGCCGTCACCTCGCTCGCGCTGATCCCGCTGCGCCCCGATCGCCAGCACACGGCGTTCGGCCTGCTGGCGCTGGGCTCGCCCGACCCGACGCGCTACACGCCCGACATGGGCCTGGAATTCCTGTCCCAGGTCGGCGACATCGCGGGCGCGGCGCTGACCCGCCTGCTGATCCAGCAGGCCTGACCGCCATGGCCGCCGCGGCCATCACGCGCTACCTGGAGCACCTGCGCGTCGAGCGCCGGGTGTCGGCGCATACCCTGGCCGCGTATGGCGACGCCCTCGCCCGCCTCGAGAAACTGGCCGACGAGGCGCAGCGTCCCCTCGACAAGCTGCAGAGCGCGCACATCCAGCGCTTTGCCGCGCAGTTGCACGGCGCCGGCCTGGGCGCGCGCTCGATCGCGCTGACGCTGTCGGGCTGGCGCGGGTTCTTCCGCTGGTGGAGCCTGCAGTCCGACGCCCTGGGCCTGAAGAACAACCCGGTCGACGGCGTGCGCGCGCCGCGCGCGCCGCGTCCGCTGCCCAAGGCGCTGGCGGTCGACGAGGCCGTCGCGCTCGCCACGCACGAGCCGCCCGTCGCCGACGAGGCGAGCTCGCAGGAAGCCGAGGCGCTGGCCGCGCGCGACCACGCCATCGCCGAGCTGCTGTACGGCTGCGGCCTGCGGCTGGGTGAGCTGCTGGGGCTCGATCTCGCGGCCGGCGCCGGGTCGGCCGGCTGGATCGACGTCGACGACGGCACCGCGCACGTGTTCGGCAAGGGCTCCAAGCGGCGCAGCGTGCCCGTCGGCGGCCCGGCGCTGGAGGCCTTGAACGCCTGGCTGCTGCAGCGCCCGCTGCTGGCCGGCGCGCCCGACTGCGGCGCTGTGTTCGTCAGCCGCCTCGGCAACCGGCTGTCGCCCAACCAGCTGCGCTCGCGCCTGAAGGCCCAGGGCGACCGCGCCGGCGTCGCCACGCCGGTGCATCCGCACATGCTGCGCCACAGCTACGCCTCGCACCTGCTGCAGTCCAGCGGCGACCTGCGCGGCGTGCAGGAACTGCTGGGCCACGCCAGCATCGCCACCACGCAGGTCTACACGCGGCTGGACTTCCAGCACCTGGCCAAGGTCTACGACGCGGCGCATCCGCGGGCCAAGCGTCGCAGGGCGGGTTAGCCGCAGGCGTAACCCGCCGTTTGCAGGCGCGCCGACCCCTCTTCGCCGAATGCCTCGAGCGCCCCGTCAGCACGCGAGCTGAGCGGCGGGTTACGCCTGCGGCTAACCCGCCCTACGGCTGGCGAGGTCTGCCCGATCCCGTCAGTTACGCAAGGTAATCGACACCCACCGCGCCGCCGCGTTGGCGCAGAATCACGCGAATCTCCCAACTGCCCTCCCAGGAGCCCCGATGCGCCACCTCAAGAAGAGCCTCGCCACCCTCGCCCTGCTCGCCAGCGCCACCCCGCTGGCGGCGCTGGCCGCCAGCTCGGCCGCCTCGTCGCTCTCCGACAGCCTGACGACGTCTTCCGGCAGCGTGTCCGATTCGCTCAAGGGCTCCAGCCACTCCAGCTCGCCCGACGAAAAGCAGGTCAAGGGCGACTACAAGGTGACCGACGTCGCCATGGTCGAAGGACAGCCCGGCTTCGTGGAACTGCATCTGCAGCCCGTGGCCGCCAACACCGGCGTCGAGGTCTACGTGAAGGTGCCGCGCGCCGCCGCCGAAACGGGCCACGTGGCCACCGGCGCCGTCGTCACCGCCCTGCAGCGCCCGTACGGCGTCGAGTTCGCCACCACGCAGCCGCGCGCCGCGTTCTTCCTGGCGCTCGCCGACGACGTCGTCCGCGACACGAAGATGGCGCCCGTGGCGCTTTGAGTCGCCTCGTCCGCGGCCTGGCCGTCCTGGCCGGGATCCTGTGCGCCACGACGGCGCACGCGTTCTCGATGCAGTTCTGCGAGCACCCGCGCGAGCCGAGCGCCGACCAGCGCGACGTCATGCTGCGCTTCGGCGCCATCGTGCGTGACGAGATCGCCGCGACCGGATCGCCCGCGGCGCTCATCGCGCGCTCCGGCCTCGACCTGCACCGCCTGGACGTGCGCTACTCGCACGCGGCCGTCGTGCTCAAGGACAACGGCGAGCGTCCGTGGTCGGTGCGCGAGCTGTACTTCTCGTGCGACGAGCACCGTCCGCGCGTGTACGACGAGGGCCTGACCGGCTTCCTGCTGGGCACCGACGACCCGGACACCGGCTACGTCTCGCTCGTCTTCCTGCCGCCCGAGCGCGCCGAACCGCTGCGCCGCACGGCGGTCGACAAGCAGCATGCGCTGGGCGTGCTGGGCGCCAGCTACAGCGCCAACGCCTATCCGTTCAGCACGCTGCACCAGAACTGCAACCAGTGGGTGATCGAGCTGCTGGCCGACGCCTGGAGTCCCGGCGACGCGCAGGCGGACGCCGGCATCGACGCGCGCACGCGCGCCCAGGCGTGGCTGCGCGGCCAGGGCTACCTGCCCACCGTGTTCACGGTCAGCGCGCATCCGATGACCTGGCTGCCGGCCGTGGTGCCGTGGCTGTCCAACGACGACCACCCGTCGCACGAGATCGCGCACAACCGCTACAACGTCAGCATGCCGGCCTCGATCGAGACCTTCGTGCAGGCCAAGGTGCCGGGCGCGCGCCGCATGGAGATCTGCCACGCGGGCCGGCGCGTGGTGCTGCACCGCGGCTGGGACGACATCGCCGAGGGCTGCGTGCCCGGCGCCGGCGACCAGACCATCGAGCTGACGGCCGACTGAGGCCGGTGAATCGCAACGCGACGGCAGCCGCTCCCCTATGCTGGAGGTCGGACTGCGAAGGACGCCTTGCCATGTCGAAAGCCTCGATCACTCCGCTCTGCGTCGCGCCGCTCAACCGTCATCCTGCGCGCAGTCGCAGGATCCACCTTCCCCGGCCATCAAGCCGCCCGGCATGCCCACGTGGATCCTGTGACTGCGCGCAGGATGACCGCCTGGGCGATCGACGGGCAGCGATGCTCGCAGGCGCCATCGCCTTCGCCGCCTCGCTGGCCGGCTGCGCGACGGAGCAATCGACCGGGCAAGCGCCCGGGCGCGCGCACGAGCTGCCAGGCCACGCCGCCATCGCCGCCGAGGTCGCCCGCGTCATGCAGCGCACGCACGCGCAGGGCCTGGCCGTCGCGTTGATCGACCGTGGCCAGGTGCGCGACGTCGGCGCCTGGGGCCTGCGCAACGCCCGCGGCGAGCCGCTGGCCACCGACACCGTGATGTACGGCGCCTCGCTCACGAAGACCGTGTTCGCCTACACGGTGATGCAGCTCGTCGACCAGGGCCGGCTCGCGCTGGACACGCCGATCAGGGACGACCTCGACCGCCCGCTGCCGGACGTCCCGCCGGACCCCGTCTTCCCCGACAAGTACGGGCCGTACAAGGATCTGGCGGGCGACCCGCGCTGGCAGGCGATCACGCCGCGCATGTGCCTGACGCACTCCACGGGCTTCGACAACTTCTGGTTCGTCGAGCCGGACCAGAAGCTGCGCATCCACTTCGAGCCGGGCACGCGCTTCAGCTATTCCGGCGAAGGCCTGATCCTGTTGCAGTTCGTCATCGAACATGGCCGCGCCGACAAGGGGCTGGGCGTGGACGTCGGCGAACTCGCGCAGGCCGACTTCCGCCGCCTCGGCATGACGCGCACCAAGCTCACCTGGCGCCAAGGCGAGGATGCGAACGTCGCCGACGGCTGGAACGATCGCGGCGAGCCGCGGCCGCACGACAAGCGCAGCAAGGTGCGCGCGGCCGGCTCGATGAACACGACCATCGCCGATTTCGCGACCTTCGCCGCCGCCCTCGTGCGCGGCGATGGCCTGAGCGCGGCCTCGCGGGCCGAGATGACGCGCCCGCAGCTGCACATCGCCACCGCGCACCAGTTCCCGCATTTCGGCCCCGACCTGCCGTCCGGCGAGCAGCGCCCCGACCTGGCTGCCGGCCTGGGCGTCGTCGTCTTCGACGGTCCGCAGGGGCACGGCTTCTTCAAGGGTGGCCACGACGGCCAGACCGCCAACACGATGGTCTGCGTGGAGCGCGGCCAGCGCTGCGCGGTGATCCTGTCCAACGACGTGCGCGCCGAGACCGCCTTTGCAGACCTCGTGCGCTTCCTGCTGGGTGAGACCGGCGTGCCCTACGACTGGGAATACGGCGACTACGCCGGCAAGTCGTGACATCCTGCGCGGCCCGGCGCCGCGAGCCCGGCTACCATGCCCGCCTGCCGGCGCCCGCGCGCCGGCGCCACCGATTCCCGAGGCTTCCCTTGAACATCCATCTCTCGCTCACGCCCATCATCTCCCTGATCGCCGGCATCCTCGTCCTGCTCATGCCCAAGCTGCTGAACTACATCGTGGGCTTCTACCTGATCGCGATCGGCCTGATCGGCATCCTCGGGATCCACCAGATCCGGATCTGACAAGCGACGCCAAAGTTGTCGCCAATGGGGTCCGCCAATGGGGTCAGGTCTTGAATGTTGTGGGGTCAGGTCTTGAATCGTGCACTCAAGACCTGACCCCGCAACATTCAAGACCTGACCCCGATCCCGGACCCCGATCCGCGATCCGCGATCCGCGATCCGCATCCGAGGATGCGCGGCGCGCCGGTCATGCGAGCGGGCCGGCGCCGCGTGTGCAGCGCCGGCCCCCGCCGTCATGCCTCGAGCGCTGGCTCGCGTGTGTTGTCGTGCATGTTGAACGGGTTCGTCCCGATGCCGACGATCTGCTGCTGCGGCGCCCAGGTGCTGCCGTTGAAGCTCGTGTGCCAGACGCGGTCATCGCCGTTGATGCCCTTCCACGTCATGTGCAGCACGCCGCCGAACACCGCCAGCGCGGGGCCGACGCTGGTGCCCACGCCCGAGATCAGCTGCTGCGCCGTCCAGGTCGTGCCGTCGAAGCTGGCCGTCCAGATGCGCTGGTCGTCGATCATGCCCTTCCACGCGGCGTAGAGCTTGTTGTTGAACACCGCGATGGACGCGCCCTCGCTCGTACCGACGCCGGGCACCTGCTTCTGCGGCACCCACGCGGAGCCGTTGAAGTGCGAGTACCACAGGCCCTGGTCGTTGTTCATGCCCTTCCAGATCGCGTAGAGGCTGCCCTGGAACACGGCCAGCTGCGGGCCGACGCTGGTGGCCACGCCGGCGATCGTCTGCTGCGGCGCCCAGTTGCTGCCGTCGAAGCTGGACCACCAGATGCGCTGGTCGCTGAGCATGCCCTTCCAGCCCATGTAGAGCTTGTTGCCGAACACGGCCAGCGACGGGCCGGTGCTGGTGGCCACGCCCGAGACGAACTGCTGCGGCGCCCACGACGTGCCGTTGTAGCTGGACCACCAGATCCGCTCGTCCGCGTCCATGCCCTTCCAGGCCATGTAGAGCTTGCCGTTGAACACGGCCAGCGACACGCCGCAGCTGGTGGCCACGCCCGAGACGAACTGCTGCGGCGTCCAGCTGCTGCCGTTGAAGCTGGAGAACCAGATGCGCTGGTCGTGCTCGATGCCCTTCCAGGCCATGAACAGCTTGTTGTTGAAGACGGCCAGCCCGGGCGGCAGGCCGACGCCGCGCAGCATGTTGAGCATCTTGCCGCCGTCGATGCTGC
>DATCRO010000197.1:0-11083 GCA_036569025.1 Burkholderiaceae bacterium | reverse complement strand
GCCCTGTTCCAGTCCTGGGCCGAGAGCGCGGTGGCCGGCGGCGCCGCGCCCAAGGGCCTGGAGCAGGCGTTCGCCGCGCACGTCGAGATCTCGCCCAGCATGTGGAGCCAGATCAAGTCCTCGCGCCCGATCGGCGACAAGCTCGCGCGCCAGATCGAGCAGCACTGCGGCAAGCCCGCCGGCTGGCTCGACGAAGAGCGCGAAGCCGCGGGACTGACGCCCGGCGAGCAGCAGTTCCTGGCGCTCGCGCTCCAGGCCTGGCGGGCGACGAACGCCGACGGCCGCAAGATGCTGAAGTCGCAGATGAAGCAGCTGGCGCAAGGGTAAAGTCGGCCGGCAGGGCCACCGCGGCGCGCGTCGCGAAGCACGAACAGGGGCGCCATGAACCAGCGATTCGTCGAAGCCTTCTACTGGGTCGCCACGCTCAAGAGCATGACGCGGGCGGCCGAGAAGCTGTTCATGACGCAGTCGGCCATCTCCAGCCGCGTGTCCGCGCTGGAAGAGGAGCTGGGCACCCTGCTGATCGACCGGCGCGATCGCCAGCAGTTCGCGCTGACCAACGCCGGCATGCGTTTCCTCGACTACGCCGAGCGCCTGATGGCCATCCACCGCCAGATGCGCGACGAGCTCGGCACCGAGGAGGCCGGCGGCGTGCACCTGCTGCGCGTCGGCGCGATCGAGTCGGTGCTGCACACGTGGCTGATCCCGCTGCTGCAGCACCTGCGCAGCGTGCATCCGAAGCTGCAGCTCGAGCTGACGGTCGAGATCACGCCGGTGCTGGCCGAGGCCGTCAAGCGCGGCACGCTGGATCTCGTGTTCGCTGCGCAATCGGTGTCCGCGCCCGACATCCGCACCCGTCCGCTGCCGACGATGGAGATGGTGTTCGTCGGCGCGAAGTCGCTGAAGCGCCGGACGCCGTACACGCTCGCGGACATCGTCGCGCACGAGGTGATGACCTTCCAGCGCGGCTCGCAGCCGCACCTGGCGCTGCTCGAGCAGTTGCGCGGCGAGGGCCTGGAGCCGCCGCGGTTGCATGCGGTGTCATCGATCCCGGCGATGGTGCACCTGATCGAGGCCGGCTTCGGCATCGCGACGCTGCCGCGCATCGCCGCCGAGTCGCTGGTGCGCCAGCACGAGATCGCGATCCTGCCCTGCGCGACGACGCTGTCGCCGCTGCCGGTGCTGGCGAGCTACCGCCACGACCCCGGCTCGTCGTCGCTGACCTCCGTGATCCAGGACGCGCTGAAGTTCATCGACGCGTTCGGCGGCACCGCCGGCAAGGCGCGTCTGGCGCAGAAGAAAAATCGATAGGCTCAGAGAAAAGTTTTGCGCTTGCGCCGCGCCGCCACGATTTCCAGAATGTCCCCATGCCCATCCACCACGACGACCCCGCCGCGCTGCGCCTGGCGTGCCGCAGCGGCGAATTCGACCGGCCGACGGCCGGTCACGCGCCGGGGCGGGTGCAGGCCAACCTGACGATCGTCCCGCAGGCCGACGCGTTCGACTTCCTGCTGTTCTGCCAGCGCAACCCGCAGGCCTGCCCGATCGTCGAGGTGCTGGCGCCCGGCGCGCGCGCGGTGCGCGCCGCGCCCGGCTCCGACATCGCCACCGACCTGCCCGGCTACCGCGTCTACCGCGACGGCGAGCTCGTGGACGAGCGCGCAGACGTCGCCGCGCTGTGGCGCCCCGACCTCGTCGCCTTCCTGACCGGCTGCAGCTTCTCGTTCGAGTCGGCGCTGGAAGACGCCGGCATCCCGCTGCGCCACGTGCGCCAGCAGCGCAACGTCGCGATGTTCCGCACCACGCGCCCCTGCGTGCCGGCCGGCCGCTTCGCGGGCGAGCTGGTGGTGAGCATGCGGCCGATCCGCAGCCGGGACGTCGCGCGCGTCATCGAGATCTGTTCGCGCTTTCCGCAAGCCCATGGCGCCCCCGTGCACGTGGGCAACCCGCACGCGCTGGGGATCACCGACCCGATGCGGCCCGACTACGGCGACGCCGTCGACATCCAGGGCGACGAGGTGCCCGTGTTCTGGGCCTGCGGCGTGACCACGCAATGGGTGGTCCAGCGCAGCGGCCTGCCGTTCTGCATCACCCACGCCCCTGGCAAGATGTTCGTCACCGACCTGATGGGATGACAAGAATGAACCCCACCGACCCCACCCCCGCCTCCTCCTCGCGCTGGCAGTTCTGGATCGACCGCGGCGGCACCTTCACCGACATCGTCGCCAAGAAGCCCGATGGCACGCTCGTCACGCACAAATTGCTGTCGGAGAACCCCGAGCAGTACCGCGACGCGGCCGTCGCCGGCATCCGCCATCTTCTCGGCCTGAGGCCCGGCGAGCCGGTGACGCCGGCGCTCGTCGAGTGCGTGAAGATGGGCACCACCGTGGCCACCAACGCGCTGCTCGAGCGCAAGGGTGAGAAGACGCTGCTGGTGACCACCCGCGGCTTCCGCGACGCGCTGCGCATCGCCTACCAGGACCGCCCGCGGTTGTTCGACCGCCACATCCAGCTGCCCGAGCTGCTGTACTCGCGCGTCATCGAGGCCGAGGAACGCGTGAGCGCACAAGGCGAAGTGCTGCAGGCGCTCGACGAGTCGGCCCTGCGCGCCGAGCTGCAGGCGGCGTTCGACGCCGGCCTGCGCAGCGTGGCGGTCGTCTTCCTGCACGGCTACCGCTTCACGCAGCACGAGGCGGCCGCCGCGCGCATTGCCCGCGAGGTCGGCTTCACGCAGGTCAGCGCCTCGCACGCGACGAGCCCGCTGATGAAGCTGGTCAGCCGCGGCGACACCACCGTCGTGGACGCCTACCTGTCGCCGATCCTGCGGCGCTACGTCGAGCAGGTGGCCGGCGAGATGCCGGGCGTCAAGCTGTTCTTCATGCAGTCCTCGGGCGGCCTCGCCGACGCGCACGCGTTCCAGGGCAAGGACGCCATCCTGTCGGGCCCCGCCGGCGGCATCGTCGGCATGGTGCGCACGGCGCAGCTCGCGGACTTCGGCCACGTGATCGGCTTCGACATGGGCGGCACGTCGACCGACGTCTCGCACTTCGCCGGCGAGTTCGAGCGCGCGTTCGAGACGCAGGTCGCCGGCGTGCGCATGCGCGCCCCGATGATGAGCATCCACACCGTGGCCGCCGGCGGCGGGTCCATCCTCGGCTTCGATGGCGCCCGCCTGCGCGCCGGCCCGCACAGCGCGGGCGCGAACCCGGGCCCGGCCAGCTACCGCCGCGGCGGCCCGCTGGCCGTCACCGACGCGAACGTGCTGCTGGGCAAGATCCAGCCCAGGTGGTTCCCCCAGGTGTTCGGCAAGGCCGCCAACGAGCCGCTCGATCGGGAGGCGGTCGTCGCCGCGTTCGACCGCATGGCGGCGGACGTCGAGAAGAGCACCGGCACGAAGCGCTCGCCCGAGGAACTGGCCGAGGGCTTCCTCGACATCGCCGTCGCCAGCATGGCCAATGCGATCAAGAAGATCTCGGTGGCGCGCGGCTACGACGTCACGCGCTACACGCTGCAGTGCTTCGGCGGCGCCGGCGGCCAGCACGCGTGCCTGGTGGCCGACGCGCTGGGCATGTCCACCGTCTTCGTGCACCCGCTGGCCGGCGTGCTGTCGGCCTACGGCATGGGCCTGGCCGACCAGGGCGTGATGCGCCAGGCCGCGATCGAGCAGCCGCTGGCCGACGCCGCGCTGCCCGCCGTCCGCGCCCGGCTGGACACGCTGGCCGACGAGGCCGTCGCCGAGATCCGCCGCCAGGGCGCGGGCACCGGCGAGATCCGCGTGCTGCGCCGCGCGCACCTGCGCTACACGGGCACGGACTCGGCGCTGGTCGTGGACTTCGGCGACGGCAGCGTCGCCACGCTCACGGCGGGCTTCGAGACGGCCTACCGGCGGCGCTATGCGTTCCTGATGCAGGGGCGCGCGTTGATCGTGGAGGCGGTGTCCGTCGAGGCGATCGCCGCCGGCGACGCGCCCGCGGAGCCGCGCGTCGAGGTCGGCCCCGCCACCCCCGCGCCCGTCACCGAGCGCGTGCGCATGTACGGCGAGGGGCGCTGGTGGGATGCGGCGCTCGTCGTGCGCGAGACGCTGCGCCCCGGCCACACGGTCGATGGCCCGGCCATCATCGCGGAGAAGAACGCGACCACCGTCGTCGAGCCCGGCTGGCAGGCCCGCGTGACGGGCCTGGATCACCTGGTGCTGCAGCGCGTGGCGCCGCGGGCCGCGCGCGTGGCCATCGGCACCAGCGTCGACCCGGTCATGCTGGAGGTGTTCAACAACGCCTTCATGAACATCGCCGAGCAGATGGGCCTGCAGCTGCAGAACACCGCCTACTCGGTCAACATCAAGGAGCGGCTGGACTTCTCCTGCGCGCTGTTCGACGCGAGCGGCAACCTCATCGCGAATGCGCCGCACATGCCGGTGCACCTGGGATCGATGAGCGAATCGATCAAGACGGTGATGGCGCGCAACGCCGGCCGGATGGAACCGGGCGACGTCTACGTGCTCAACGACCCGTACCATGGCGGCACGCACCTGCCCGACATCACGGTCGTCACGCCGGTGTTCGATGAAGCCGGCAAGGACATCCTGTTCTTCGTCGCCTCGCGCGGCCACCATGCGGACGTGGGCGGCGTCACGCCGGGCTCGATGCCGCCGTTCTCCACGCGCATCGACGAGGAGGGCGTGCAGATCGACAACGTCAAGCTGGTCGAGCGCGGACGCCTGCGCGAGGCCGAGATGCTGGCGCTGCTGGAAAGCGGCGACCACCCCGCGCGCAACCCGGCCCAGAACATCGCCGACCTGAAGGCGCAGATCGCCGCCAACGAGAAGGGCGTGCAGGAGCTGCGCAAGATGGTGGCGCAGTACGGGCTGGACGTGGTGCAGGCCTACATGGGCCACGTGCAGGACAACGCCGAGGAGTCGGTGCGGCGCGTCATCACGCGGCTCAAGGACGGGGCGTTCACGCTGCCGCTGGACAACGGGGCACGCATCGCCGTCGACATCAAGGTCGACGCCGCCAACCGCCGCGCGAGGATCGACTTCACCGGCACGTCCGCCCAGCTCGCCAACAACTTCAATGCGCCGACCGCGGTCTGCATGGCCGCCGTGCTGTACGTGTTCCGCACGCTGGTGGGCGACGACATCCCGCTGAACGCCGGCTGCCTGAAGCCGCTGGACGTCATCATCCCGCCGCACTCGATGCTCAACCCCGACCCGCCGGCCTCGGTGGTGGCGGGCAACGTCGAGACGTCCACCTGCATCACCAACGCGCTGTACGGCGCGCTGGGCGTGATGGCCGCGGGCCAGTGCACGATGAACAACTTCACCTTCGGCAACGAGCGCCACCAGTACTACGAGACGATCTCGGGCGGCTCGGGCGCCGGCGCGCTGATCGACGAGCGCGGCGAGGTCGTCGGCGGCTTCCCCGGCACCAGCGTCGTGCAGACGCACATGACCAACTCGCGCCTGACCGACCCCGAGGTGCTGGAGTTCCGCTTCCCGGTGCGCGTGGACAGCTACGAGATCCGCCCCGGCTCCGGCGGCGCCGGCCAGTGGCGCGGCGGCGACGGCGGCACCCGCCGCATCCGCTTCCTCGAGGCGATGACCGCGTCCATCCTCAGCAACGGCCGCCACCACGGCGCGTTCGGCATGGGCGGCGGGCAGGCCGGGCAGGTCGGCCGCAATTCGGTCGTGCGGGCCGATGGCCGCGTCGAGGCGCTCGACCACATCGGCTCGGCGCAGATGCAGCCGGGCGATGTGTTCGTGGTCGAGACGCCGGGGGGCGGCGGGTTCGGACGCGCGGACTGAAGGCCGAGGGGTCTGGCCTTTCCGCACTCCGCGCAAGGATGCTGGTCGAAGCGACCACGTAGGCCGCGGAGGGTGGACAGGCCTGACCCCGAACGTCAGCGAATCGGGGTCAGGCCTGTCCTCGAATCGCGATCGGCACGGCGCGATATCGCGGCATCGCGGCGCGATTCTCGGGAAGGCCAGACCCCTTCGGCAACGGCTCGGCGCGCCAGAGTTTCTGGCGCGGCGACGCTCAGTCCGGGGCCGTCCTTCGACACGCCCGCCCGTTCGCATCGAACACATGCAGCCCCTTCGGGTCCGCCTCCAGCCCGATCCGGTCGCCCAGGCGCAGGCGCGTGTGGCCGGGCGCGCGCGCGACCAGCTCCAGGCCGTCCGCGCAGCGCACATAGACCAGGTGCGATTCTCCCAGCTGCTCGACCAGCGTGACCTCGCCGCCGAAGCGCAGGCATTCGCGTGACGGGTCGCCGGCGCCGTCGGCGACGGACAGGTGCTCGGGACGGATGCCCAGCTCGACGCGCTGGCCGGGCGCGAGCGCGCTGCCGTCGATCGGGGCGTCGACCTCGCAGCCGGCATGCACCTCGACGCGGATGCCGCCGGCCGAGCAGGCCTGCGTGGTCGCGGGCACGAGGTTGATCGTCGGCGAGCCGATGAAGGTGGCGACGAAACGGTTGGCGGGATGCTCGTACAGCTCCAGCGGCGAGCCGGCCTGCTGCACGCGGCCCTCGTGCATGACGACGATGCGGTCGCCCAGCGTCATCGCCTCGACCTGGTCGTGCGTGACGTAGACCATGGTGGCGGCCAGCTCACGGTGCAGGCGGGCAAGCTCGATGCGGGTCTTCACGCGCAGCGCCGCGTCGAGGTTGGACAGCGGCTCGTCGAACAGGAACAGCTTGGGCTGGCGCACGATGGCCCGGCCGATGGCCACGCGCTGGCGCTGGCCGCCGGACAGCTCGCGCGGCCGGCGGTCCAGCAGGTGGTCGATGTGCAGCGCCCTGGCCGCGGCGAGGATGCGCGCGTCGCGGTCGGCGCGCGAGGCGCCCGCGATCTGCAGGCCGAAGGCCATGTTGCCGCGCACCGTCATGTGCGGGTACAGCGCGTAGCTCTGGAACACCATCGCGATGCCGCGGCGCGCAGGCGGCAGCTCGTTGACGACCTGGTCGTCGATGCGCAGCTCGCCGCCGGTGATCGGCTCGAGCCCGCAGATCATGCGCAGCAGCGTGGACTTGCCGCAGCCGCTGGGGCCGACCAGCACCACCAGCTCGCCGTCGGCGATCTCGAGGTCGATGTCGTGCAGCACGCGGTTGCTGCCGTAGCTCTTGGAGACGTTGGAGAGTCGGACCGTGGACATGGGAGACCTACTTGACGGCGCCCGCGGTGATGCCGCGGATCAGCTGGCGCGAGAACACCGCGTACAGCACGAGGATGGGCAGCACGGCCAGCGACAGCGCGGCCAGCACGGCGTTCCAGTCGGTGGCGAACTGGCCGACGAACTGCTGCACGCCCAGCGTGATCGTCTGCGTCTGCTCGGACGGCGCGAGGATCAGCGGGAACCACAGGTCGTTCCAGATCGGCACCATCGTGAACACGGCCACCGTCGCGACCGCCGGCCGGATCAGCGGCAGCACCACCTGGAAGAAGATGCGGAACTCGCCGACGCCGTCGCAGCGCGCGGCGTCCTTGAGTTCCTGCGGCACCTGCGCGACGAACTCCGACAGGATCATCACCGCCAGCGGCAGCCCCTGCGCGATGTAGACCAGCACCAGCGCCGTGAGCGTGTTGACGAGGTCCAGCGCCACCATCTCCTGCAGGATCGCCACCGAGCCCAGGCGGATCGGCACCATGATGCCGAACGCGAGGAACAGCGCGAGCAGCCGGTTGCCGAAGAAGCGGTACTCGGTGAGCGCCCACGCGGCCATCGCGCCCAGCAGCAGGATCAGCACGAGCGAGAGGCCGGTGACGACGAAGCTGTTCCAGAACATGCGGCCCATCGCCGCATCCCCCAGCACGCGGGCGTAGCCGGCCAGGCTCAGCGTGTCGTGCGTGGGCAAGCCGAGCGGCGCGTCGAAGATGCCCGCGCGCGTCTTGAACGAATTCAGGATCACCAGCAGGATCGGCCCGAGCACCAGCACGCAGTAGCCGCCGAGCGTCAGGTGCACGAGCGCCGTTCGGCTGATGGCGTCGGCACGCCGGATCGGAGAAGCGGTCGCCGTCATCCGGCCACCCGCTGCAGCCGCCGCTGGATCACGAAGAAGTACAGCCCGACGCCGCCGAGGATGACGAGGAACATCAGCGTGGCCAGCGCCGCGCCCATCGTGGCGCTGCCGACCTCGGACTGGTAGCCGAAGAACGTGCGGTAGAACAGCGTGCCCAGCAGGTCCGACGCGAAGTTGGGCCCGGCCAGCGCGCCCTTGACGGCGTAGACGAGGTCGAACGCGTTGAAGTTGCCGACGAAGGTCAGGATGTTGACGAGGCCCAGCGTCGGCAGGATCAGCGGCAGGCGGATGCGCCAGAAGATGCGCCACGGCCCCGCGCCCTCGACCTGCGCGGCCTCGACCACCTCCTCGGGGATCGCGATCAGCGCCGCGTAGATCAGCATCAGCGGCACGCCCACGAACTGCCACACGGAGATCAGCGCGATCGTGCGCAGGGCCGTATCCTCCTGGCCCAGCCAGGGGCCGAAGTGATCGCCCAGGCCGACGAGGTCCATCAGCTTCTCGCTGACGCCCCATAGCGGCGACAGGATCAGCTGCCACGCGAAGCCGATGATCACCACCGACAGCAGCGTCGGCAGGAACAGCACCGTGCGGTACGCCGCCGCGCCGCGCACGCCGCGCAGCGACAGCAGCGCCGCCAGCAGCAGCGCCACCGGGTTCTGCACCAGGGTGTGGATCGCGAAGAACGAGAGGTTGTTGACCATCGCGTTGCGGAACGCCCCCCACCAGTGCTCGTCGAACAGCAGCTTCTGGAAGTTCGCGAGTCCCGCGAACGCGACGTGGCCCGTGTCGTCGGTGGCATACAGGCCCAGCCGCAGCGTGGCCAGCAGCGGCCACGCGCTGAACGCGGTGTAGACGATCAGCGCGGGCGCGAGGAAGACGATCGCCGGCCAGCCGGCCTTCTGCTTCATGCCCGTGACGTCACTTCGAGGCCGGCGCGTGGTACCACTTGGCGAAGCCGGACTGGATGCGTTCGCCGGCCTGCTGCGGCGTCATCTTTCCATTGAGCACCTGCGAATTCACGTTCCAGAGCTCGTTCTCCATGCTGGGCTCGCCGCGGCTCATGATCTGCGCATTCAGGCGGATCGTGGACTTGCAGTGCGCGCGCCAGCCCACCATCTCCTGCGCCACCGGGTTCTGCACCTGGACGGGGAACTTCGACAACGAGAAGAAGCCGGTGACCTTGTTCGTGTACAGGTCGGCGAATTCCCTGGACGCGATCCAGTCGAGGAACACCTTGGCGTCCGCCTTGTTCTTGCTGGCCGTGTTGATGCCCATGCCGATGTCGGTGTGGTCGGAGATGTAGCAGGCGTCGCCGGCCTTGCGCACCGGCGGCGGGAACGCGCCGAAGTCGACGCCGCCCTGCTGCTGGTAGAACGCGATGTCCCACGACCCGGCGGGCACGACCGCCGCCTTGCCGGCGGCGAACAGCGTCTGCGTGTCGCCGTACTTCTGCGCCTGGTAGCCCTTGGCCAGGTACGGCGGGTACTTGGCCATCGTCTGCCAGACGTCGACGAACTGCGGGTCGGTGAATTTCGCCTTGCCGGCGATCAGCGCCTTGCGGCCGTCCTCGCCATGCCAGTAGTTCGGCCCGATGCCGGTGAACACGACCTGGCTGGTGTCCCATTGGTCGGCGGTGCCCAGGTCGAGCGGCACATACTTGCCACCGGCCTTGATCTTGTCGAGGTCCGCGAAGAAGTCGGCCTCGGTGGCGGGCGGCTTGAGGCCCAGCTCGCCGAAGATCTTCTTGTTGTAGAAGAAGCCGTGGATGACGGAGGCCATGGGCACGCAGTAGGTGTCCTTGCCGTCATCGGTCTGCCAGGCGACCTTCGCAGAGTCGGGGAAGTTGTTCAGCGCGGGGTTGCCGTTGAGCTTCTCGAGGTGGCCCTTCTTGTACAGGTCCAGCGAGACGTCGAACGGACGGCACGTGATGAGGTCGCCCGCGCTGCCCGAGGCCAGGCGCGCGGCGACGACCGAGTTGTATTCCGGCGGCGCGGTGGCCACGAACTTCACGGTGATGCCCGGGTGGCTTTTCGCGAACGCAGGCAGCAGCACGGTGTCCCACAGCTGCTTGTCGTCGGTGCGCCAGCTCTCGATGGTGAGGGTGCCGGCCAGTGCAGGAACGGCGCAGGCCAGCGCGGCGGCGGCCAGGGTGGTGGTGCGGAGCAGCGTGATCATCGGTCGGTTCCTTGGGAGGTGTCGGGTCTTGAATCGTGCAGTCCGCCTGTCGACGTGCGGCGACGAGGCGGGCGCAAGTTAGCATCGGTCGCCGCGTAACGCGAGCGTCGCGCGGGCCGCATCGCGCGGCGCGCAAGTGCTTGATTCGCAAGGTGGTTTCCAGCATTGCCAGCGACAGCGGCTTACGCATCATTACGTCCACGCTCACCGTCACCGCACAGGCCGCATGCGACATCCCGCGCCGGGCTTACAAAACATTGCAAAGCGCAGGCTTTCGACAGCCGCGCGCCGGCCCGCGCGCGCCGGCGCGGCGTCGATACTGGGCGCTCTCCTGGCCCTTTGCATGATCACCAGCGCGCACGCCCAGCCCCTGAACGTCCTGCACTGGTGGACGTCCGACAGCGAACGCCAGGCCGCCGACCGCCTCGTGCAGCAGCTCGCCGCGCAAGGCGTCGAATGGCACGACGACGCGATCCCCGGCGGCGGCGGCGGCGCGGCCATCAAGGTGCTGACGGGCCGCGTGCTCGCCGGCGAGCCGCCGGATGTCGCGCAGGTGATCGGCCGCACGCTCACCGACTGGGCGGGCCTGGGCCTCGTGCTGCCGCTGGACGACGTCGCGCAGCGCGGGCACTGGCGCCAGGTGATGTTCCCGGTGGTGCTCGAGACGGTCAGCCGCAACGGCCACGTGATGGCCGCGCCCCTGGGCGTGCACCGCATCAACACGCTGCTGGTCAACCACCACGTGCTCGAACAGCTGCGCCTGAAAGCCCCGACGACATGGGCCGAGATGGACGCCGCGGCCAAGGTCATGCGCGCGCACCAGGTGACGCCGCTCGCATGGAGCGACGAGCCGTGGCAGATCGCCACCGTGTTCGAGACGGTGATGCTC
>DATCRO010000196.1:0-4281 GCA_036569025.1 Burkholderiaceae bacterium | reverse complement strand
TGGGCGCTCATGACCACCTACGTCGTCGCCCATCCGCTGGCCGGCGCGGTGCGCTCCAAGGCGGTCTACCGTTTCCTCGGCACGCTCATCGGCAGCACCGCGACCGTGCTGCTGGTGCCGGCGCTGTCCAACGCGCCCGAGCTGCTCACGCTGGTGCTCGCGCTGTGGGTGGGGCTGTGCCTGTGCATCTCGCTCTTCGACCGCACGCCGCGCTCCTACGTCTTCATGCTCGCGGGCTACACGGCGGCGCTGATCGGCTTCCCGTCGGTGCAGACGCCGCTCGCGCTGTTCGACACCGCCGTGGCGCGCGTCGAAGAGATCGGCCTGGGCATCTTCTGCGCCACGCTCGTCCACAGCCTCGTGCTGCCCGCGGGGCTCGCGCCGACCGTGCTGGGCCTGCTCGACCGCACGCTGCAGGACGCGCGCAAGTGGCTGGGCGATCTCTTCCAGCCCGCCGGCCGCGGCAGCGCCGAGCCCCGGCGCCTCGACGACGACCGCCGCCGCCTCGCCGGCGACATCACGCAGCTGCGCCTGCTCTCCACCCACGTTCCCTTCGACACCACGCACCTGCGCTGGACGGCCGGTGCCATCCGCGCGATGCAGGACCGCGTCGCCGCGCTCACGCCGGCGCTCTCGGCCGTCGAAGACCGCCTGCTGGCGCTGGAGCAGGCCGAAGGCGTCATCGCGCCCGACGTGGCCGCCGTGCTTGCCAAGGCCGCGCAGTGGCTGCGCGAGGAGGCCGATGCCTCCGGCGACGCGACGGCCCGCGCCGTGCGCCTGCAGGAGCTGCGCCGTGCCATCGAGGTTCTGGGCGCCACGCCGCCCGAGGCACAGCCGCAGACCCGCTGGGGCCGCGCCCTTCGCATCGGCCTCGCAGGCCGCCTCGAAGAGCTCGTCGACGGCTGGACCGCCTGCGCCCAGCTGCGCCAGGACATCGACGAAGGCCTGAAGGGCGCCGCGCCGCTGCGCCGCACGGCCGCGCTCGGCAGCCGCGTGCTGCACCGCGACTACGGCATGGCGCTGCTGTCGGCACTGGCCGCCGTCATCGCCATCTGCCTGTGCGGCGCCTTCTGGATCCTCACCGGCTGGCCCATGGGCTCGGCCGCCACCATGATGGCCGCCGTCTTCTGCTGCTTCTTCGCGACGATGGACGACCCCGTGCCGGCGATCCACGGCTTCCTGAAGTGGACGCTGTGGTCGATCCCGATCTCGGCCGTCTACGTGCTGGTGCTCATGCCCACGGTGCAGGACTTCGGCATGCTGGTGCTCATCTGCGCGCCGCTCTTCCTGCTGCTGGGCTTCTACCTGCCGCGCCCCACGCACTTCATGGCCGCGATGGCGCTGATCTTCGGCGTGTGCGGCACGCTGGCGATGCACGACACGGCCAGCTCCGACCTGGTGAGCTTTCTCAACAGCATGATCGGCCAGATCGTCGGCGTGGTCGTCGCGGCGCGCGTCACGCGTCTCGTGCGCTCGGTGGGCGCCGACTGGAGCGCGCGGCGCATCCAGCGCGCCACCTGGCGCGAGCTGGGCGACATGGCCGCGTCTTCGCAGCCGCAGTACGCGCAGAGCGACGCCTATGCCGTGCGCATGCTCGACCGCATCGGCCTGCTCGCGCCGCGCATCGCGCAGGCCGGCGGCACTGTCGAGGGCGTGGCCGCCAACGACGCGCTGCGCGACCTGCGCATGGGCGCCGACATCGCCGTGCTGCAGCGCGTGCGCGGCCAGCTGCCGCTGGCCACCTCGGCCGCGCTGCTCGGCGGCATCGCGCGCTTCTTCCGCCAGCGCGCGGAAGGCCGCATGAACCCGCGCCCGCCCGGCCTGCTGCCGCAGATCGACGAGGCGCTCGGCGCCGTGCTCGATGCGCGCGGCACCGCGTCGTCGTCTTCTTCGTCAGCCTCGCGCTCGGCCGTCACCGCACTGGTGGGCCTGCGCCGCAATCTCTTTCCCGACGCGCCGCCCTCGCTCGCGAGCACGTCCCTCACTTCGCAAGGAGCTTCCGCATGATCGGCGAAGCCAGCTTCTACGGCCTGTACCTGCCCTGGATCATGGTGCTCGCGCTCGCGGCACTGCTCGTGCTGTGGGGCGTGCGCCGCCTGCTCGCGGCCACCGGCGCCTACCGCTGGGTGTGGCATCCGGCCCTCTTCGACATGGCGCTCTACCTGCTGCTGCTCTACGCGCTCAGCCGCGCCAGCGCCTACCTCCAATGACAACAACGAGATTCCAATGAAAGCCGCCCGAACTTCCGACGACAGCAATCCGTGGGCCCAGCGCCTGGGCCGCGTTCTCTTCACCCTGGCCGTGGTCGCCGCCGCCGTGTGGGCCGGCCTGCGCCTGTGGGACCACTACGAACTCGCGCCGTGGACGCGCGACGGCCGCGTGCGCGCCAACGTCGTGCAGATTGCGCCCGACGTCTCGGGCCTGGTCACGGCAGTGCCCATCCACGACAACCAGCCGGTGGCCGCCGGCGCGCTGCTCTTCGAAGTGGACCGCGCGCGCTACGACCTCGCCGTGCGCCAGGCGCAGGCCGCGCTCGCCGCGCAGCGTGCCGTGAGCGCACAGGCCCAGCGAGAGAACGCGCGCAATGCCGGCCTCGACGAACTGGTGTCGAAGGAGTCGCGCGAACAGACCCGCTCGCGCGTCGAGCAGATGCAGGCCGCGGTCGCCCAGGCCGAAGTGGCGCTCGACTCGGCACGCCTCAACCTTCAGCGCGCCCAGGTGCGCGCGCCGGCCGACGGCCTGGTCACCAACCTCGACCTGCGCCAGGGCAGCTATGCCGCGGCGGGCCGGCCGGTGCTCGCGCTGGTCGATGCGCAGTCGTTCTACGTCGAAGGCTATTTCGAAGAGACCAAGCTGCCGCGCATCCACCTCGGCGACCGCGTGCGCGTCACGCCCATGGGCGGCGGCGCCGTGCTCGAAGGCTCGGTCGAGAGCGTGGCCGCCGGCATCGCCGACCACGACCGCTCCACCAGCGCCAACCTGCTGCCCAGCGTGAACCCGACCTTCAACTGGGTGCGGCTCGCGCAGCGCATTCCGGTGCGCGTCAAGCTCGATCCGCTGCCGCAGGGTGCGCGCCTCGTCGCGGGCCAGACGGTCACGGTGCAGGTGCTGGAGAACAAGCCCGTGCAGAAGACGGCGGCAACGGCTTCCACGCCGCAGAAGGGATGAACGACATGACCAGCTTCGCTTTCCGCATCGCATCGCTGGCCGCCGCCGCCGCGCTCGCGGCCTGCGCGGCGGTCGGCCCCGACTACAAGCAGCCGCCCGAGGCGCTGGCCAGCCAGCCCGCCGCGGGCAAGCCCTTCGCCGAGGCGCCCGCCAACGCGGCGCCGCTGCCCGCCCACTGGTGGCGCCTGTACCACGACCCGCTGCTCGACAAGCTGGTCGAGCAGGCCCTCGCGCACAACACCGACCTGCGCCAGGCCGTCGCGAACCTCGAGCGCGAGCGCGCCATCGAGGACGAGACCGCCGGCGCCAGGTACCCCACCATCGGCGTGAACGGCGGCCCTTCGTTCGGCCACGTCTCGGGCCTGTCGCTGCTGCAGAAGGGCTACGAGCCGCCGAGCACCTTCAACTACAGCGCGGGCGCGTCGCTCTCCTACCAGGTCGACCTGTTCGGCCAGATCCGCCGCGCCATCGAGGCCTCGCAGGCCAGCACGCAGGCCGCCGAAGCCGCGCTCGACCTGGTGCGCGTGAACGTGGCGGCAGGCACTGCGCGCGCGTATGCCGAAGCCTGCTCCACCGGCCTGCGGCTGCAGATCGCGCAGAAGTCCGTCGCGCTGCAGCAGGACGCCGTCAACGTCACCGACCGCCTGCAGCACGCGGGCCGCGCCGGCGCCATCGACGCGAACCGCGCACGCGCGCAGCTGCAGCAGCTCAACGCCGCGCTGCCGCCGCTGAAGGCCGAGCGCCAGGGCGCGCTGTATCGCCTCGCCACGCTCACCGGCGCGCTGCCGCAGGACTTCCCGCGCGAGGTGGCCGACTGCACCGTGCCGCCGCGCGTGGCCGGCGTGCTGCCCGTTGGCGACGGCGCCGCGCTGCTGCGCCGCCGGCCCGACATCCGCCAGGCCGAACGCAGCCTGGCCGCATCGACCGCACGCATCGGCGTGGCGACTGCGGAGCTCTATCCGAAGGTCACGCTGGGCCTCTCGGGCTCTTCCGCAGGCCATGCCGACGATTTCGGCCGCAAGGACACCTTCGCCTGGAGCCTGGGCCCGCTGATTTCCTGGACCATTCCCAACACCGGCGTCGCGCAGGCCCGTATCGCGCAGGCAGAGGCCG